>SHUT01000053.1 GCA_009691255.1 Ilumatobacteraceae bacterium | reverse complement strand
AATTGAACCCCTGACCTCTTGCATGCCATGCAAGCGCTCTGCCAACTGAGCTACAGCCCCTAAACCGAAATCAAACGATACCAACCGTTATTCGTTGTACCCAACACACGATGAGAGTTACCTCCAGTCGACGGCGACAACATCTTTGTATAGGCGTTCGATTTCATAAAATCGACGCGTCTCCTCGCCAAAGATATGTACAACGATGTCGCCGTAGTCGATCAAGATCCACTCTTGTTCACTCATACCCTCTGATCTGAGCGGTGAACGACCAGTTGTTGCGCGCACCACTCCTAAAACTTCGTCCGCAATTGCGCGCACGAGACGCTTGTTTGAGGCACTAGCCACAACGAAATACTCGGTGATGGCCAATATGTCACCAACAGGCAAAATAATGACGTCGTCGGCCTGCTTGGCGTCAGCGGCATTGGCCGCCACAATCGCCAACTCTTGTGAGTCAATCTCATTTCGCTGAGCTGTGGTCATGAACTCACTAGCGTAGTTGTCGTAGCGATGGTTGCCCCCTGGGAGCTGCCGATAAATGCGCGAAAATCTTCGCCCAGCACTAGCTGGGCATCGATGCCTTCAACGCGTTCGTCAGTTTTGTCAAATTCAATTGGTCCAAACAAGGTGGGGAACAACTCCAGGTCAGATCTGACCAACTCGTCGTTGTACTTAATGACCGTATGCGCTGCTGGTGCTGTAGGCACTTCTCTCACGACGATGACATTGACTCCGATATACGCCAGGCGCAGTACTGCTTGGCGAGTTATCTTGGCGTCTGTAAACGGACTGTCAATCAAGAACGAAATCATTGCGCTACCTGCTGTGACAGCACTCGGCACAATACTTGCCATCACCATAATTATTTCACCGCCATCTAGGTTGTATAAGTCAAGTCCACCAGGATTAAGTTGTGGTGCAGATACAAATGTTCCAGTTAATTGCCACTCTTGAACTGGACCACTAATGACTGTCGCAAAAAAAGATGCAATATCTGTTGGAATAACGACTGGTGTCGCCCCAGTGCTCTGAGTTGTAGGGGCCACAGACGGCAGGGACTTTTGTATTGCGCTGGCAACAGTTGCCCACAAAAGTTTAATGCGTCCGAGACGATCGGACTCAGGGGCGCCTTGTTGGGAGGCCATTAAGGCCTGGGCGATTTGTGCGGACGTGAGCGTCTGTTGTCCGGCGCCAAGCACCACAGTGTTGGTGCCATCTGGTGAAGTATTTATTACTTCTCTTTCGATCAACATGGACTCATCTCCAACAGGTGCAAGCATCGCAGCGAGTTCGAGCGTGCTCACTTTTGCCGCAACGCTAAAAGTGACGTTAAGAAGTCCCCCTACGTCAAGCACAAATGCATCGAATCCAGATGCTTTATACGTATCTGCAACGCGGTGAATTTCGCCAGACTTTGGTATTTCTGCGTTAGCTCCTACAGGTATAGACACGATTGTCCCACCTTTTGCCCCCGGAGCAATGGCCAGCATCGCCATCATTGTTACTTCGTCAGATTCATTCACGCCAACTAGCAACGCTGCGGGCGTAATCGGAATCTGCAGGGCGGGCTTCTCGTCAATGTTTTTCCCGCCTTTTGTATTGAGTAACGAATTCGCACCCACAACAATGCCCGTTGGTAAAAGAGGCATACCCAGTAATCCCAATACCAGTGCCGACATCATGCGGCGGCGACGACGTACCTTAATTGCGCTCATCGATAGTCCGTGTCGTTGTTTGACTCGTGATACAAATTGTATTGTTTGATGATCGCCAACACCGCTGGCGATACGAGATGATCAACGGATTGACCCTGTCCTATGCGCCGACGAATCTCGCTGCTTGACACGTCAATATTGGCAATCATCACATGTTCGCTTGCAAAATTATTTACGTCCACAAGAGTGGTTGTATCACGGTTCACTACAACGAGGGTAGACAGCAAGGCGATGTCTTGCCATCGGTGCCAAGTAGAAATACCGCGTGCTGCGTCGGCACCAACAATGGTAAATAGTTCGGTGTCTGGTTGCATCTGCAAAATTTTCTCAAGAGTGTCAACTGTATAGGTTGGTCCGCTGCGGAGAACTTCGTCGTCACCAGCATTGAGTCCGGAAATGCCCGCTACGGCAGCGCGTGTCATTGCCAAACGGTCTCCCGCAGACTCCACATTGCCTTCGCTTGTCTTTTGCCACGGTTCTCCCGCCACCATTAATGTCACCATGTCAAGACCCAGCGCATGTCTGACATTGAGAGCGGCCACCACATGCCCCACATGAGGGGGGTCAAATGTGCCCCCAAATATTCCGAGTCGACCAGTCACGAAATCAGTGTATTCGCTCCTAGGCCCTTATGTGGCAAGGACTCTGAGGCTAAATGGAGCATCTAATCAGAGTGCAGAAAGTCTTAAAAATACTTTGACTAAGACCTTGATTTAGACCCCCACGGTAGTGCTATAGTTGGGTTCCCCCGAAATACCAACCCCCCATACCCCCCGTTGTTCTGTAACTCCCTGTGTCCAGTGATTGTCGCTGGATAAGAACAACTTCACAAAAGACACGGTACAAAAACATGAATGACTCTATTGGTCTCTATTTAAATGACATTGGCAAAGTTGCTTTGCTCAACGCCGAAGACGAGCGTGAACTATCCAAGGCAATCGAGGCAGGACGCGACGCTTCTGCACGCCTAGACGCTGGCGAACGAAGCATGGCTCTTAAAAAAGATCTCCGCAACGCTGCCCGCGCCAAGGATCGCTTTATCCGATCCAACTTGCGCCTCGTGGTGTCAATTGCTCGTCGCTATCCATTGCCACAAGGAATGGACCTATTGGACCTCATCCAAGAAGGAAACCTCGGACTCGAGCATGCGGTTGACAAATTTGACTGGCGCCGTGGTTTTAAATTCTCCACCTACGCCACGTTCTGGATTCGCCAAGCAATTGGTCGCGCGCTCGATCAAAAGGCCAGCCTGATTCGTATTCCTGGTGATCGTTCAGCAAGTCTTCGGGCCGCGTTGCGCCAAGCATCAGGCGACGGAGAAACCCTTGATATGGGTAATGCTGAATTGCATCGCCTCACTACTCCTGTGTCTCTTGACAAAACTGTTGGAGACGATGGCGATGCAACATTGGGAGACCTGATGCCCAACGGTCAGGGAACTCCTGAAGACGCCGTTATGGCTCTCGTTGACAGCGAACTCTTGAGCGAATTACTCGGAACTCTTGACGGGCGTGCTCGCTATGCCGTTGAAGCACGTTTTGGCATGCTTGATGGCGAGCGTAAAAGTTTTCGTGAAGTAGGCGAAGACCTTGGCGTCACCGCCGAGGCTGCTCGTCGTTTGGTAAGTCGCGCCGTTGATGGTTTGCGACAAGATGCCGAACGAATTCTCGTCTCCTAGCGCTAGTCGCTAGCACTTGGCACTAGCGCACCTCAATAATTCATTTTGCGGAACTCCGCTTGACAGGTAAGGCTTGGTGTATGGCGCGTAGTTGGACTCCCTCATCGTGGCAATCACTGCCCGCGGCACAACAGCCTGCATGGCCTCAGCGACCTGAACTCGATCGCGCACTATCCCAAGTCAATTCGTTCCCTCCCCTCGTCTTTGCGGGTGAGGCTCGTTCGCTGCAGGCATCACTAGCTCAAGTCGTAGCCGGAAATGCTTTCTTGCTGCAAGCTGGTGACTGCGCCGAAAGTTTTGACGAGTTCTCTGCCAACAACATCCGTGAAAAACTGCGAGTGATTCTGCAGATGGCAGTGGTGTTGACATATTCAATGGGAGTTCCAGTTGTCAAGGTTGGCCGAATGGCTGGTCAGTTCGCCAAACCACGTTCAAGTGATACCGAAATGATTGGCGATCTGAGCATTGCATCTTTTCGTGGATACATCGTTAATGATCCTGCCGCCACAATAGAGGCGCGCACGCCTAACCCCGAGCGACTTGTGCAGGCGTATCATCAGTCCGCCAGCACGCTTAATTTATTGCGCGCATTTACTAAAGGTGGCTTTGCAGACCTCAACCGCGTGCATGAATGGACGCAAGAGTTTGTTGGCAGCAGTCCCGAGGGTCAACGCTACGAATCAATCGCTTCCGAAATCGAGCGAGCCTTGCAATTCATGCGGGCGTGCGGTGTTGACACAGAAAATAATCCGTCACTGCATCAAGTAGATGTCTACACCAGTCACGAAGCACTGATTCTTGAATATGAAGAGGCCCTCACGCGTCAAGACTCATTGACAGGTGGTTGGTACGACTGTTCTGCGCACATGTTGTGGATCGGTGAGCGTACGCGCCAACTTGATGGCGCCCATATCGAATTCTTGCGTGGTGTCGGAAACCCAGTTGGCTGCAAAGTCGGACCTGGCACGTCTTCGGATTGGGTTCTTGAACTCTGCCAGACACTAAACCCCGCGCGCATTCCAGGACGGCTCACGCTCATTAGTCGCATGGGTGCTGACAACGTTGAACAAGAGCTTCGTCCGCTCTTGCGTGCAGTTCATGAAGCTGGTCATCCAGTGGTGTGGGCCTGCGACCCGATGCACGGCAACACATTTACTGATCCGTCTGGACACAAGACACGTCACTTTGATTCCATTATTGCTGAAATTGCTGGATTCGTGCGTGCCCACAAAGCAGAAGGTACGTGGCCAGGCGGAATCCATATTGAACTGACAGGCGAAGATGTCACCGAGTGTCTTGGTGGTGCTGATGACCTCACAAGCGCCGACCTCAGTACTCGCTACGAAACAGTGTGTGATCCGCGCCTCAATGCGCGACAGTCACTTGATTTGGCATTCCGCGTTGCCGAACTAATTCGCGTATCTGCCGGACACTGACATGGTCATCCTGGCGGATGTCTTTGCCCTAGCCAATACGTGGCCAGTCCCCCACTACGGAATTGGAATCATCTCGCGCGATGGCGTACACACGAGTGGGTCAACATCAATTCGTCTACACCTCGCGTCGGTGAGCAAATTACTCACTGCGTGGGCCATACACGTCGCTATCGAAGAAGCCACGACTTCACTTGATGCGCCAATCGGGCAAGAAGGCTGCACAGTTGCCCATCTACTCGCACATGCAGGCGGTTATGCGTTTGAAGGAACAGAGCCCGTAGCAAGACCAGAACAACGCAGAATCTATTCCAATACGGGCTACGACATGCTGGCCCAACATGTCGCCCAAGAATCTGGAATGTCTTTTGAGGACTATTTATCTGAAGCAGTACTGATGCCACTTGGCATGCAGTCCACGCATCTCGATGGTTCACCGGCCAAGGACATGTACTCCACAATTGCCGACATGGTGTTGTTTGCCCAAGAGATGCGTTCACCATCACTAATTGATCGAAGCACATACACCGCGCTTACGACACCAACATTTGCAAACTTATCCGGAATGGTTCCAGGTGTCGGAAAATTCGACCCCTGTGCCTGGGGCCTTGGTCCAGAAATAAAATCAACCAAACATCCGCATTGGCTCGGAGATCGCAACGCTGCAAGTTCGTTCGGACACTTCGGTGGCAGTGGCACATTTTTGTGGGTAGATCCACTCGCTGATATTGCGTGTGTGATGTTGTCAGATGGCGAGTTCAGCACATGGGGAATGCAATATTGGCCAACCTTTAACGACGCAGTATTGACAGCTTGCGCACGATGAACTTTGTCGCTGGCTCGCGAGTCTGTGTGCGCACAGTGTGTGACAACGGACTTCCTATCGTGCGCTACGGAACAGTCAGCGCAGTTGCTGCCTCACACGGGCCATTGGTCGTGATCTTTGATGATGGCTTGGGTGGTGACATTGTGGACTCAAGCGAAGTTGAAACTGTCTCAATCACAAGCATCGAGCTCTTCCTTGACGGAGTCGATCTTGCTGATGATCCAGATTTGCGTCAAGGACTATGTGCGCTGTGGCAGGCCGAAGCCGTACTAGCGGGCATTGAAATTAATGCCGTCTATTTACTTGGTGCGGGGCTTCGAGATAGCAACGACACATGGGCACTCGCTGAAGTTCATAGTGGCGGCGACACATACGTTGTGCGTGTGCACACCGACCCCAACGCCGCTCATACCGTCACACTGCGCGCCGACCCACCACGACGATGGGACTATTAGATTGTGCCACAGCATGATCGTCTTGTGCCTAAAGAGCGGAGCAATTTTACTCTCGGCATCGGAGTTCTTCTGGCGTGTTCTTTTGGCATAGCAACATCTAACAGCATCATCTTTGGCGCACTCTCAGACCTGCAAGATAAGTACAACTTCAGCGACTCAGGTCTAGGGTTTATTTCTGCAGCAGGTTTTATTGCATCACTGATTGTGCAACTCGTCGTTGCCCCACTCGCAGATCGCGGACATCCAAAACGCCTCGTGATAAGTGGTCTCGTGATTGCAATGTGTGGATCGGCACTCTTTGCAGTTGGTGGATCTTTAGGAGTTTTGATCATCGCTCGCGCTCTGACTGGCGCATCAATGGGGTGCACACAGCCAGCGATTCGTGCGATTGCGGTGCACCTTGATCCATCCCAGGCAGCCGAGCGGTTAGGGCGCCTACGCGGTGTCGAACTTGCCGGCCTCACTGGTGGACCACTCATTGGTGCGTTACTAATTGAGCCGTTTGGTCTGCGCGTGACGTTCTTGGTCTTTACTGCGTTTGCTGCAATGGTGTTGCTGTTGATGGCGCCGCGTCAGTTGCCAACACTGCCCAAGACTCAGAGTTCAAACAAACCAAGTCTTGAACTTTTGCGGTACCGCGCGGTTCGCGCCTCTGCACTTGCGTCACTCACATTATTTCTTCCTGTTGGCATTTATGACTCGCTGTGGGATCGCTACATAACCGATCGGGGCGGAAACAACTTCATGGTCGGACTTTCTTTCTTGGTCTACACATTGCCGTTTATTGCATTCGGCGCGCGTGGAGGTCGACTGTCAGATACTCACGGCGCACAACGCATGGTGCTCATTGGTATCGCGATGTGTGCTCCGATTGTGTTCGCATACGGATTACTCACTCAGTCGTGGGCCATTGTCTTGATGGGAGGCGTTGAAGGAATCGTTGGTGCCTTTGCGATTCCGGCAGCTCAATCACTAATGGCAACGGCCGCGCCACCTGGACGCGCCAGCGCGGCACAAGGCATCCTTGGTGCAGGTGATTTACTAGCAGCCACCCTTGTGTCGCTTATCGCTCCCACTATTTATGGGCGCTACGGAGCAGTCACAACTTTTGGTTCGGCTGCCATTGCAATGTCTGTTTTGTATGTACTGGTTGCAATGATGATGCGCGACACGCGTGCCGCCCCCATACTTAACTCAGACGCTCAATAATCATGGCCATTCCTTGGCCACCACCAACACACATCGACTCCATGCCAAAGGTCTTGTTCTCAAATTGCAAACCATTGATTAGTGTCGTCATGATGCGGGCGCCTGTCATTCCGAATGGATGACCAAGAGCAATCGCTCCACCGTGGATATTTAGTTTGCTCATCGGGATTCCCAGATGCTTGGCCGATGGAATCACCTGAGCAGCAAAAGCTTCGTTGATTTCGACTAAGTCAATTTGATCAATTGTCATTCCGGCACGGGCGAGCGCTTGACGACAGGCATCAATAGGTCCAAGACCCATGATTTCTGGGTTTAATCCCGAAACACCAGATGACACGATTCGGGCCAACGGCGTAAGGCCGAGTTGCTTGGCTTTTGCTTCGCTCATCACCATTACAGCAGCCGCACCATCATTTAGCGGGCATGCATTGCCAGCAGTAATGGTGCCGTCGGGCCGAAACACGGGCTTGAGTTGTGAGACCGATTCAATGTTTGTTCCGGGACGTGGACCGTCATCTTTAGAAACAACTGTTCCGTCTGGCAATGTGATCGGCGTGATCTCTCGCTCAAAGAATCCGTTGTCGACATGCTCACACGCAAGATTCTGCGAACGCACGCCAAAATTATCCATCTCTTGGCGAGTGACGCCTTCAAGCTCGACAACATTTTCTGCAGTCTGACCCATTGCGATATATGCATCGGCGATTCCTTGCTGAGGCGTCCATGTTGGTTGGCCACCAGCGGTACGCAACTTCGTGCGCTCACCTGGACCCTGAAAAATAGAGTTAGGCGCGGTGTCAGATGCACCGAACTGGTAACGACTTACTGTTTCGACACCTGCGGCAATAAAGCAATCGCCTTCTCCGGCGCGAATTGCATGCGCTGCCATGCGAATTGTCTGCAGACTCGAGGAGCAATAGCGATTAACCGTGACACCCGGAACATTGTCAAGACCAGCAAGCAATGCGGCCATTCTCGCCACGTTGAAGCCAGCTTCTCCGGCAGGCTGGCCAACACCCATCATCAGGTCTTCTACATCGGACGCTTGAACTTGGGGAACCTTGGCCATCAAGGCACGAATGATTTGTGCTGACATATCGTCAGGGCGCATGTCCTTGAGAGAACCTTTGTTGGCACGACCAATAGGGCTGCGAGCTGTGGCGACGATTACTGCTTCTGGCATGAGAGACTCCGTTGTGAATGGTCCCAGACTTTGGAACGCATCTCAACGATACTCAATCGCGGCTCACATCACTATGTCCGGACTGGGTCACCCACTAATCGGTGACGTTCTCACCTCGAGCCTCGGCTGCACCCAAGACACGATTGAGTTCTTCCAACTGCATTTCATCTCGGATTCCAAGCAATGCCGCGTAAAACCTCAGCCCCTGAATACTGCCCTCCACGCGCACTGGAATACGTTGGCCAAGATCAGCGCCATACTCATTGGGGATATCCACCTTGCGCACACCAGCATCCTGGAGGTCTGCCTCAGTTGCTGGCAGCTCTGCTCCGTATGTGATGTAAAGATCTGCATCAACGAAAAAAGTGAACTCTGCCATCACCCAAAACTAGGACCAGTAGTGACTTCGTGCGTCACCGAACAGTACGGTGCAGGTTATGGAACTTCCCCACATATCACTCGATGAGATCAATTTATCGAGCCAAGAGTTTTGGACAGCCGATCGCGATTTTCGCGAAGGCGCTTTTAAAACCTTGCGTGACGAATCGCCATTTCAGTTCTTTGAAGAATTCCTGATCGAGGGCTCACCTTTCCCGCGGGGCCCCGGATACCGCGCCCTCACCCGCCATCAAGATATTTGGCATGTCAGTCGTAATCCAGAAATATTCTGCAGCGGCAAGGGTTCCAACATTGGTGACCTTCCCGTCGAGATGAATGAATTTTTTGGATCAATGATCAATATGGATGACCCAAAGCATTTTCGCCTGCGATC
>SHUT01000052.1 GCA_009691255.1 Ilumatobacteraceae bacterium | reverse complement strand
CCTTCGTGCATGTTGTGATGCACTTGGTAGGCGGCCTCGCCCACATTTTCAAGTGTAAAAACCCTTGAGAGAACTGGATGAATCATCCCCTTGCTCACCAAACGGTTGGCATCCCATGCTTCGCGGTAGTTGGCAAAGTGACTGCCGATGAGTCGCTTGAGTCGCATCCAAAAGAAGCGGTTATCAAACTCAAGCATGAATCCACTCGTCGCTGCGCATGTCACAACGACGCCTCCACGCTTGACCACATACATTGACGCCCCAAATGTAGAACGACCAGGATGCTCAAAAACAATATCTGGATCTTCACCAACAAGTTCGCGAATGTCTTTGCCCAAACGCCGCCACTCTGTCTCGTTATGGGTGTTGTCATCGTTCCAGAACTTATAGTTTGCAGCACTGCGATCGATGACCGCCTCGCAACCCATGTTGCGTAAGATTTTCGCTTTCTCAGGGGAACTCACGACTCCAACCGGAATACCACCACCGTTTAGAACGTATTGCACTGCATATGCACCGATTCCGCCTGTTGCTCCCCAAATCAACACCACATCACCTTGTTTCATGTTGGCGCCATTTCGAGATACCAACATGCGGTAACTCGTGCTGTTGCACAGTGCATTAACTGCTGCTTCTTCCCACGATAGATGGGTTGGTTTTGGCATAAGTTGGTTGGCTTTCACAATGCACAGATCTGCAAGACCGCCAAAGTTTGTTTCGTATCCCCAAATACGTTGATTAGACCCCATCATGGAGTCGTCGTGTGATGACGGATCTTGATCATCAACGTGATTGCAATGCACGGTTACTTTGTCGCCTGGTTTCCAGTTGCGTACTGCGCTTCCGACTCGCAATACAACACCCGCGGCATCACTGCCAATGACTTGATAGTCGCGATCGTGTCGCTTTGCCCATTCACTTTCACGGCCAAGTCGTGCCAACGGACCAAAGGTGCTGATTGGTTCAAAAATTGATGTCCAGACAGTATTGAAGTTGATCGACGAGGCCATCACTGCTACTACTGCTTCGTCAGGCGCAAGTTCGGGTGTTGGGACGTCGCCCACGTGCACACTTTGACGAGGGTCTTTGTCATTGCTCGCCAAGCCGGCGAACATCTCCTGTTCGGCTTTGAGCACATGTGCCGCCCTGTATTGCGCAGGTAGTGGGATTGCGACTAATTGGTCTGGGGTTGCGCCATTCAGAATGGCTTCACGAATACGATCCATACCTGCTGACGATACCCAAAAAAGCCTCGGTGTCCCCTACGCTAAAGGGTCTTGCGTCCCGAACAGGGGTGCCCAAAATTGTGGGGGCTCACATGGCCGGTTCATACATCGTCGCAGGAGCACGGACTCCGATTGGAAAAATGAGTGGCGCGCTTGCGTCGTTTAGCGCTGCAGAACTTGGTGGTTTTGCCATCAAAGCAGCGCTTGAGCGTGCTGGTGTTGCACCACACGAAGTGGAGCACGTCATCATGGGACAAGTTTTAATGGCAGGTCAAGGACAAGTACCGTCGCGACAAGCAGCCGTCAATGCCGGAATCCCGATGAGCGTTCCGTCAATCAACGTCAACAAAGTGTGCCTCTCTGGTTTGAACTCTATTTACTTGGCGAATCAGATGATTCAGTCTGGTGACGCCGACATCGTTATTGCTGGCGGAATGGAAAGCATGACCAACGCTCCGTATCTGGCAATGGGTGCGCGTGGCGGATTCCGCTACGGCAACACTGAACTTTCTGATGCAATCATCAAAGACGGATTATGGTGCGCATTTGATGCCTGCTTGATGGGACTTGGTACTGAGCGTTACACGAGTGGCGGCATTAGTCGTGAAGAACAAGACGAAGCAGCCATGAAGAGCAATGTTCGCGCAGCAGACGCAATTGCTGCAGGTCGTTTCACTGATGAAATTATTCCAGTTTCGATTGCACAGCGCAAAGGAGACCCCACCATTGTCAAAGATGACGAAGGTGTGCGCGCCAACACCACGATGGAGTCACTTGGTGGCCTGAAGCCAGCGTTTGATAAAGAAGGAACAATTACTGCAGCAAACGCCAGTCAAATTAGTGACGGTGGTTCTGCTGTTGTCGTGATGTCTAAAAAAGCAGCAGAGGCACGGGGTATCAAACCCCTCGGAGAGATCCTGTCCTACGGAATGGTAGCTGGCCCAGATAATGCGTCATTGTTGCACCAACCAAGTCGCTCGATCATGAAAGCACTCGATCGTGCTGGGATGAAAATTTCTGATGTTGATCTATTTGAACTCAACGAAGCATTCGCTGCCGTTGGCATTGCATCAATGCGTGAGTTGGGCATTACAGACAGCATTGTCAATGTCAATGGCGGAGCAATTGCACTCGGGCACCCCATCGGCATGAGTGGCAACCGTTTGGCACTCACAATCTTGCACGAACTCCGTCGTCGTGGTGGTGGCGTCGGTGCTGCTGCACTATGCGGCGGCGGCGGACAAGGCGACGCCATTATTCTGCGCACGGTCTAGCCACTTGGTTCCGTCATGCTAAAGGCATCGCGTGAACGGGCATGGTTTGTCGCCCGTTCAGTTGCGGTCGCGTCTGTGGTCGGAGTTGTCGCCGGAGTTTCATCTGCTTCGTTCATTGCTTCGCTGAATTGGGCTACCGATAATCGAAATAGTCATGCGTGGACACTCTGGCTACTTCCGATTGCTGGTCTTATAGTTGGTGCTTCGTACCACTATTTAGGTAACGGTCTTGAGCGTGGCAGCAATCTTGTCGTCGAACAACTACACGAACACTCCGAGTGGATCCCTATTCGACTACCTCTACTTGTCTTTGCCGGCAGCGTCGTCACTCACTTATTTGGTGGTTCTGCAGGCCGCGAAGGTGCCGCCGTACAGATCGCTGCAGGTCTTGTTGATCCAGTTACAAAACGGTTTTCTGTATTGCATCAACATCGATCAACGTTGCTGATTGCCGCAGTCGCTGGTGGGTTCGGCTCTGTCTTTGGTGTACCAATTGCGGGCGCAATTTTTGCACTCGAGGTTCAACGCAACGGTCGCGTGCGATACAGCGCACTCATCCCAGCACTAACTGCAAGCATTGTCGGAGATGCCACCGTTCGAGCGCTTGGCGTCGAGCACACTGTGTATCCACAACTCAGCAGTAATAACTGGACATGGTCGCTTGGGTTGCGCCTCCTCGTGTTAGGCGTCGCCTGCGGCATAGTGGCAACTTTGTTCTCACGCCTCACTCATTTTGTACGCACCACACTTTCTAAAACAATCTCGTGGTATCCGTTGCGACCAGTTATTGGCGGTGCAGTCGTCGCAGTTGCCGCAGTTGCTTTTCATTGGCGTGACTATTTAGGGCTCTCTATTCCACTGGCTATTGGTGCGATGAACGGAGGCAACACTTCTAATTGGATTCCTAAACTATTACTCACGGCCATCACACTTGGAAGCGGCTTTGTCGGTGGAGAAGTTATTCCGCTATTTGTGATTGGTTCGCTCTTGGGCGCAGGACTCGGTGATTTGATTGGGCTTGACCTGGCTCTCGCGGCGACAGCAGGTTCGGTCGCCGTGTTGGGGGCTGCCGCCAATGTGCCGTTGGCGTGCATAATTATGGCTGTTGAGTTGTTTGGCGGCTCTTCTGTCGCAGTTTTTGCGCTCACCTGCGTAGTGGCGTATTCCGTGAGTAGTCATTCTGGTATTTACCACAGGCAAAAAATATCTGTAAATAAATCCGGCCAGTGACTACAAAAGTATTTTTATATTTCAATGGTGCGACGGTTGCCAAGAGCACGACCAAGCGTTATCTCGTCCGCGTATTCAAGGTCTCCGCCCACAGGTAATCCGCTTGCGATACGAGTGGCCTTAACACCTAGTGGTTTGAGCAATCGCGCGATATAGAGAGCAGTTACTTCGCCCTCGGTGTTGGGATTAGTACAGACAATAACTTCAGTTATCCCTTCGGGAGATAAGCGCCGAAACATTTCTTTAATTTTTAACTGCTCTGGCCCTATACCTTGCAGCGGATCGAGCGCGCCCTGTAGCACGTGGTATCGACCCCGAAACTCCCCTGTTCGCTCGATTGCCACCACATCTCGAGAGTCTTCTACTGCACACAAGATAGAAGAGTCGCGACGATCATCGCTACAGATACTGCACTTCTCGGACTCAGACAGGTTAAAACACATCTCGCAATAGCGCACACGGTCCTTGGCATCAGTTAGCGCGTGGGCAAGTCGGTTGACATCTTCACGAGGCATTTTTACAATATGCATGGCGATTCGTTGTGCCGACCTTGGACCAATCCCTGGCAGTTTCCCGAACTCGTCTATGAGTGTTTGAATCGGAGGTGTATACGGCGATGCCATCGTTATTTCTTTTTCTTTTCGTCAGGAACAACGGTTGCTCCGGGGAAAACACCTTTTAGCAGGTCAATAGACATTGAAATATTTGCTGGTCCTTCAATAAGTAATGCTGGATCGATTGGCGTGTACGGATCTTCTTTGACGTCATCGACAATTGTTCTAACCGCATCTTTGCTTGGGCGCTCGATTCCGCGTGACGCCGTTGCGTCTGCAGTGAGTTGCACTGTGTAATTTGTACCACAGAGTTTGCTAATTGCGGCCTCTATATCTTGTACGTGGTTTTTGCACCTGTCCATATGGGAAGTGTTGGGCGCAGCGATTGTAACTACATTGCCATCAACCGAAACGATCGATGTGGGGTTGTAAATGGCTTTTACTATTTGTTTGACAGATAGTAAAACCTGTGGCCATATTGACGCAGGCGCGATTGTTGACGCAGGCGCGATTGTTGACGCAGGCGCGATTGTTGACGCAGGCGCGATTGTTGACGCAGGCGCGATTGTTGACGCAGGCGTAGCAGTGGGGGGTTGTGTAGTTGTGTTTGACACAGGCGCGACGGCGCGACCTCCGACTGCTGCTCTGCCCGTACTTGGATTAACTGGGGCAGGAGGTAGCGTAGTTATGCCATTTTCTTTGAGATCGCGCACGGTGTCTTCGAGTATTTGCAATCGAGCCATGAGAGTGCCCATCGAGTCGTCAAGGGCGGGCGACGCTAATCGAACCACAGCAACTTCTAGCAACAGTCGTGGATCTGGAGCATGACGCATGTCGACAAGTGCTGTTCCGAGAACTTCCATGGCACGAACTGTCATGGCCGCCCCTAGACGCAATGCCTGAATACTGACTACTTCTGCCCGACTCTGAGGAACCTGCAATAGTTCTGGCGCCATCAACGAAAGAAATGAATCGCGCAATGCGCGCACAAGATCGTCTGCAAGATTGCGCGGATCAAGACCTTGCTGTACGGCAAACGCGACTGCCGCCAAAGCACGTCCTTGATCGCGTTCGATCAGTGCTTCTAAAAACTCATCGAGAGAAACAGATGCTTCAACTGTGCCGCCGCCAGCCACCACTAGTTCGAGTGCCGACAATGTGTCACGTGCGCTGCCGTTGCCTTCTTGCACAACCCATTCAATTGCTTCTTCGGTGACGGTGAGATTAGCGTCTTGCATGACCCACCGCACATATTTGCCGAGTTCTTCGGCAGATAAAAGATGAAATACCAAATGTTGAACACGGCTACGAATTGTTTCGGTGACCTTTTGCGAATCAGTTGTGGCAAGCACAAACACAACGTTTGGTGGTGGTTCTTCGAGTGTCTTAAGCAAAGCCGCCGATGCTGCTTTGGACAGCATGTGAACTTCGTCAAGAATAAATACGCGATGCCTACCAGGGCTCAATGTTGATGCCGTTTCGATGATGTCACGAATTTCGTCGACGCCGTTATTACTGGCAGCGTCGAGCTCAAGAACGTCATAACTGGTGCCATTGTCGACTGCAAGACATGAAGCACAGATGCAGCACGGTTCTCCGTCAGTGGGGTTTTGACAATTGAGGACCTTTGCCAGAATGCGTGCAGTAGATGTTTTGCCGGTTCCGCGCGGACCAGAGAACAAGTAAGCCTGACCCTCGCGTTCGTTGATGACGGCATTACGCAACGCCCTCACCACATGTTCTTGTCCGCGTAGTTCTGTAAAGCGCCGAGGGCGGTATCGCCGATAGAGAGATTGCATAGCCATCCATCTGACCTTACCAATAGGGTCCTCTATCTGATGGAGTGGCTCACTTCTAGCCCTTAAGTTGAGTACCGTTTCCGTATCGCATGAAACGCTTTTTTCTTCTACTCCTATGCACGGTCAGCGTGGCGGCCCTCGCCGGACAGGCGACGGCAGCAACCCAGGGCAATTCGATCGCCTCATCTAACCCAATCGCCAACGAAGTAGTGGCTGTAGCACCTACCCAGATCCAGATGGTGTTCCAAAATCCCATCACTGCTGATGACGTTGCGCAGATGGGTCTGTCTCTGGCTTGCGACAAAGCCTTGGTCTCTCTCGGACCACCTCAATTGGCTAGTGACAGTCTCTCGGTGACGGCCCCATTAACCCAGATTCCGCCCAACGGAAAATGCAACGTCAGTTGGGCTCTTCCTGACGGTAGTAAAGGAACATTTTCATTCCGCACCGAGATTGCTGCCGCCGCAACAACCACCACGTTGGGTCCAAACGGCGAAGTTCCCACCACAATTGTTGCCACCCAAACTCCGGCTGACACAGTTGCAACTCCACCTGCTCGCCTAGGTGGACCTATCGGACTTTTACGACTCTTGAGTTACTTACTCGTATCTGCCCTCGTTGGCGGATTGCTCTTCATGTTGTTGGTATGGCCAGAAGGAAGCCACAACCCCACAGCGATTCGCTACATCCGATTATCGGGAATCGGCGCCGTTCTATCATTGCTACTGCTCGTTGTCTTTACAACCGCCAAAGTCACCAACAGCGGAATCGTATCGTCCATGAATCCGACTGAGTGGTTTGAATTGCTCAATACCGCACAAGGTCGTGCACTATTCATTCGTTTTATTCTCGCCATCTTCGTTGCAGTACTGGCATTGAATCCCGAGAGAGTGATCGATCCCGAGTTCCAGGTTCCAAATCTGATGGCGATTTCAGTTCTGGTGATGTCATACGGATTCGACCGCACTGGTGGTCGCATCTATATCTTTGGCGTTATCGTTGCCATCGTTCATATGGCATTCGTCATTATGTGGACCGGTGGAGTCTTGCTGGTGTCACGGGTCATCTTAAGCAAACCTGGCGCTGATGATTTGCTTGACGCATTACGCGGTTGGTCTCGTCTCGCCACCACTCTGACGGCTGGAGTTGTTATCACCGGGTTCATTCAAGTTGGCCGACTTGATGGTTGGAGCCTGATTAATAGTGGTCATGGGCGACTCTTGTTGTTGAAAATTGTTGCCATTGTCTTTCTTATTTTTGTTGAACTGGCTCTTCGCAAATTTATTATGCAACGCCTGAGTAAGGTGACGGCATTATCGATGCGCGCCATACTTACGATGCGCAAGGCAGCCACTATTCAGATGAGTGCCACTGTGGTTATTTTGGGAATGTCTTCGTGGCTCATCTCAATGCGCCCACCAAATGTCGTTCCACAGCAGACCAAGAAGCAAAGTATCTATGCCATTAATCGCGACTTAATCGGTGATGATGGTTTTCATGTCACGTTGTCCATCACTCCAGGCGATGTTGGCAACAATCAAGCCCTCATCGAACTCTTCACTCCAAAGCGAATCCAGAATTTCACCATTAAATTTATTCCTTTGAATCCAGAGGCCAATGGGTACGTGTTGTACGTTCCCATCACTCGTCCAGGGGGCGCGCTGATTGGTGCTGACCTTGGCCTTAACCTGAAGTCTCCAGGCGAATGGAAAGTCGAGTTAACCGGCGCCACTACGACGGGTGAATTAAAGCCACTGACCACCTCGATCATCATTGCCGACGGCGTGACGGTCACCACCGAGCCCTCGGGGGTGACAACGAGCACTATTTCGGCCACAACAACGACCACGACGACGGTAGTTGTTGCCACTGGATAGGTAACGCTTCGCCTTTGGAACTATCGTTGATCCTGTGAGCAACAGCCCCAACTCCGACATGCAAGACAAACTCGACGATCTTCGTTCGCGTCAAGAACAAGCCATCAATGCGGGTAGTCCCCGATCGGTTGAACGCCAACACGAAAAAGGCAAACTCCTCGCTCGCGAACGCCTTGAATATCTTCTTGATCCTGGTTCTTTCCATGAACTAGACATGCTGGCTCGGCATCGCGCCCACGCCGCTGGTCTGGAAGAACGCCCCTACACCGACGGAGTCGTAACAGGTTGGGGAACAATCAATGATCGCAAAGTATTCGTATTCTCTCAAGACTTCACCGTTTTTGGTGGTGCGCTCGGCGAAGTATTTGCTGAAAAAATTCACAAGTTGATGGACCTTGCTCTCAAGGTCGGTGCACCACTAATTGGTCTCAACGATGGCGCTGGCGCCCGCATTCAAGAAGGCGTCGTATCACTCGCTTCATATGGCGGCATCTTTCATCGCAATGTGCAAGCGTCCGGAGTCATTCCCCAAATCTCGGTCATTCTTGGCCCTTGTGCTGGCGGTGCGGTTTACTCACCAGCGATGACCGACTTTATTTTCATGGTTAGAGAAACAAGCCATATGTTCATTACTGGACCCGATGTGGTGAAGACCGTTACTGGCGAAGACGTCACGCTGGAAGAACTTGGTGGTGCGATGAGCCATGCCTCAAAGAGTGGTGTTGCAACGTTCGTCAGCGCCGATGAAAAAGCATGTCTTGACGATGTGCGTTTCTTGATGTCATTCTTGCCGCAAAACAATCTTGAAGACCCACCTGCCGTTGCTCCAGATGATGATGCATCTCGCTTGTGCTTGTCACTGCGCGACATCTTGCCTCCGTCGTCTAATCAGCCTTACGACATGAAAAAAGTGATTGCTGAAGTTGTTGATGATGGAGAATTCTTTGAGTATTTCCCGCATTGGGCAAAAAGCATTGTTTGTGGATTTTCTCGCGTAGATGGAATGCCTGTTGGCGTTGTCGGCAACCAACCGATGGCATTTGCCGGCGTGCTCGACATTGAGAGCAGCGAAAAGGCTGCCCGATTTGTGCGAACTTGCGACGCTTTCAATATTCCGCTTCTTACTTTTGTAGATGTCCCCGGATTCTTGCCGGGCGTGAATCAAGAACATGAAGGGATCATTCGTCACGGAGCCAAGTTGCTCTATGCCTTTTGTGAATCGACTGTGCCGCGAATTCAGATCATCACTCGCAAGGCATACGGCGGTGCTTATGTGGTCATGAACTCAAAATCAATCGGTGCTGATTTGGCGTATGCGTGGCCAACTGCAGAACTAGCGGTTATGGGTCCACAAGGAGCAGTTGAAATTGTGTATCGTCGAGAACTTCAACAGACCGCTGACCCTGTTGCGCGACGTGCCGAACTCGTGACTGAGTACACCGAAAAATACGCCAATCCATACGCGGCAGCAGAGCGCGGATACATTGACGA
>SHUT01000013.1 GCA_009691255.1 Ilumatobacteraceae bacterium | reverse complement strand
CAGTGCCGTTCGTACCGTCAAGATTCCATGACACCGTTGACTCGGTCTTAGTGCATTTTCCAGAACTGGAATATCTCATTACTCCAGTTCTTTTGTCAGCACACGCCACAATCTTGGAAGATTTTGATGATGCTGCAATGACACCTCCGATGCCACCAATTGCAATACCGACAATGACTCCTGCAGCAAGCGTCAATGCCCCAATATGAGTCGACCGAATACGACCTTGAGGTTTCTGAGTTTTGAACACGTCCACATGTTAGCACTACGACCCCCCCCGCAAGACCAGATGCCAGAGATGGTGCTTATTCTTGGCGTACGGCCATCAACATTGGAGTTTGGAATTACGCACCAGTCAAGAGGCGACCGGATGGAAAACTAGAGCAGTTCAGCAGCCAGGCTGGCGACTTCGCTGCGCTCACAAGCGGTGAGGGTGATATGGCCAAAGCATCGTTGGTCGGCAAAGGCGTGGATTAAAACGGCAAGTGCGTTATTGGACTCACCCATATATGGCACGTCTATTTGACTGGTATCGCCCGTAAAGATGACTTTTGTTCCTTCACCTATTCGAGTCAGAATTGTTTTCAGAGTTGTGGGCTCAAGATTTTGTGCTTCGTCAACGACCACTATTTGTCTGTGCAACGATCGTCCGCGCAGAAAAGTTACTGACTCGAGTGATAACTGATTTCGTGTTGTGAGATCTTCGATCAGTCGTCGAGCATCATTGCTAGATCTTTGATCAGTCAATGCCACGATTGCATCATGGATAGCAGACATCCATGGATCAAGTTTTTCGTCTAAACCACCTGGCAAGAAACCAACGTCAGCTCGACCAACGGGCACGAGCGGTCGATATACGGCAAGTTTTTCGTAGCGCCTGTGTTCGACAACTTGTTCTAAGCCTGCGGCAATCGCCATCACGGTTTTTCCGGTGCCTGCGCGTCCGTCAAGGGCCAACACGCTGACTTCTGGGTCCATCAAGAGATCAAGTGCAAAACGCTGCTCTTTAGATCGTGCGCGCAATCCCCACGGTTCTACCGAAGATGCAGAGAGCACAGTGAGGTCTTCATTGGTGCGTCGCGTGAGAGCAGATTGCGAGCCAGCGCGCACAACAGCGAACTCATTTTGGAAAAGATTACTTGCGCCAGACACGATGTCAGCCGGAATTGATCCGTCGGAGTACAACCGATCGATGCACTCCGCAGTCGTTTCAATCGTGACCCAACCGACGGGACGAGTAGACATACTGCGACCAGTTGGCAAGTGCTCTTCGGCAGTTAGTCCCAAGTGTGCCGCTTTGATTCGCAGGCCAGCATCATTGGATATAAGGCGTGTTGGTGCATGATCTGCTTGACCAAGGGCTGCGCCGATAATTCGGTTATCAGGAATCTCAGGATCAAGACCAAACTCGACAAGTCGATGGCGCTGAATGCCGTTGACCTCGATGTGGACGGTTCCGCCTAAGGCATCTGACTCAACTGGAACTGGAAGATGAATTGATCCTCCAGCACGCCGACGCATGTCTTCGATGGTCCGTAGTGCAGTTCGTGCAGCACGCCCAACGTCGTCCATGCGAGATTTCAGTCCGTCAAGTTCTTCCACGACGGTGAGTGGGATTACTACTTCGCAACCAGGAAACGCCCGAAGGCTTGACGGATCAGCAACAAGCACCGACGTGTCTAATACGACGCGAGTTCTTTGTCCAGTACCCGGAGAAATAGGTGGATGATCGGGGACAGGAGCACCAGTGTGGTCCACTCCAAGAACATCAGTCACGAGCAAACCAATTCAATCTCACCGGCGAATTACCGAGTGTTGCCGAGAAGTACGAGACATGTCCAACAGGGTCATATTTATCGCTGCGATGTCTCAAGTGGTGGATACACAGATGAATATTTGACTACAAAAAAAATCAAAAAAAGTTCTAGATTTAGTCGGCAGTAGCCAAAAATGAGCAATTTTTGAAAATTTTTTAAAAAATATTTTTGCAACTAGACGGGGTTTACGGATGAAGATTACGTCCGCCTCACCCGCCAGTAATACCCCTTGGCAAGGCGCCAGATTGGGGCATTATTTGCTCGACTGTTGTGGATTGTGCGTGTCTGTGCCAGCGCTGGCAAAGTCACTAAAACCCTTATGAAATATAGAGAAAATACACATTGCGAGGACAATTAGTTGGCGCCAGAAATGCTTTGAACACTTATTATCAGATGCGTCGCGAAAGTATTTTGGTACCCCAGATGGTCGATTGCTACCTCTGATTTCCTTACTGCATCAAGGTGCGAGAGATCTTCCAAATGGGCATAGTTGCAAATGCAACTATTTCAATGCTTGCATTCCTCTGACAAAGCTATTCAGATACTCCCGACACTCCGATCCGAGGAGGAATGGAAAAAATGACAAAAGCAGAGCTCATCGAAGAAGTTGCAAAGTTAGCGGATTGTTCTAAGGCAGACGCCGAACGAACGATTGCGGCTTTCTTTGGACTGGTGGTTGCTTCTACTAAGAATGGCGGAAAGGTTGCATGGCCGGGCTTTGGCTCGTTCAGCGCAACCCAACGCAAGGCACGGACAGGTCGTAACCCACAAACGGGTGCCACGGTCAATGTTCCTGCTTCAACTGCGATGAAGTTCTCAGCGAGCTCAACGCTCAAGGCTGAGCTAAACCCAAACCGTAAGTAAATCACTTACACAACGAGAGGAAACTCAAGTGGCAGCAAAAAAGAAGGCCCGTAAGAAGGCCCCAGCAAAGAAGAAAGCAGCAGCGAAGAAGGCTCCTGCAAAGCGCAAGAAGAAAGCAGCAGCGAAGAAGGCTCCTGCAAAGCGCAAGAAGAAAGCAGCAGCGAAGAAGGCTCCTGCAAAGCGCAAGAAGAAAGCAGCCAAGAAGGCTCCTGCAAAGCGCAAGAAGAAAGCAGCCAAGAAGGCTTAGTCCTTCTCTACTGTTTTCATCACAGAACCAATCGGTTCAGAGTGTCAAGGAACGGGGGGCGAAAGCCCCCCGTTTCTGCTTTTCCTGAACATCTTTGACACACTCAAGAGATGGGTGTTGAAATTGTTGAACTGGTGCGGGATCTTCGAGCTGAGGCCGAGGTCTTGCGTCTTCTTGTGGAGCCATTGGCAGACGCTGACTGGCTAACGCCGACACCCGCCCCTGGCTGGTCTATTGCCGACCAGGTCATACATCTTGGGTTGTTTGATCAGAGAGCTCTCTGGTCAATGACCGACGTCGAGCGCTTTGCTGACGATCTTGAGAATCTGATGTCATCACGGACAGATATTCATCAACAAGAGCGTGTGCGTACTCACCCAAATTTGTTGCAGTGGTGGGTAGACGGAAATGATTCGTTATGCGCATCAGTGCAGTTGTTGTCACCAGACACTCGCTGTCAGTGGTATGGGCCGTCGATGTCAGTTGCATCAATGGTGACAGCGCGCATTATGGAGACTTGGGCCCACGCACACGATATTGCGGATGCACTTCACGCCGCAGTGCATCCAACTTTGCGCTTGCGCCATATCGCTCACATTGGAGTGCGGGCACGTCCATTTTCGTATGCCGCACATCGGCGTGAATTGCCCGTCGGAGAGGTGAGCGTGCGGCTGAACGCGTCTGACTGGACAATATGGCGATGGGGTGATGACGCATCAAATAGCGTCACCGGAGATGCACTTGACTTTTGTCAAGTGGTGACTCACCGTCGACATGTGAGTGACGCAAACCTTGAAATTAAAGGTGAGTTAGCGCATGACTGGATGAGTATTGCCCAAGCTTTTGCTGGTCCGCCCGGAGAAGGACGGCAACCTGGGCAGTTTGTCGTCTAGAGACGGTTCATATGATGAAAAATTTCAGCAGCGGCAAATGAATGAGGTGCGCCTAGTTCGGTCATACGCTGCTTGATGCGTTGGCGAAATTGTTCTATTCCAGAAGTATCGACTGCTTTCATCGTGCTCTCAAATTGGCTGGCATGTTTGAGCAACGCATCAAGTTTGATGTCTACAAATGTCGACACGTCTTCGGCGTGATTAGCTTGGTCTGCTTCCCATAACAACAATGCATCTGGGCGATGATGCTGTAAACCAAGTTCTAAAATTTGGTGGCGCAAGAAATGTGGATCACGAGCAGCAACAATTGCATCACAGGTATTCATGCCGGCATTGCGATGATCTGGATGCAATCGGTAGCGCTTCCAGGGATCATGGGTGAGAACAACATTTGGTCTGATTTGTCGGATATGTAGACAAATCTGTTCAACAACAGTGGGCGAATGCACGAGTTCGCCGTCAGTGTGGCCCAGGAACACGACTGAACCTGTCGTGCCAAGTGCACGTGCTGCGCTGGTTTGTTCGATTTGTCGTTGTGCGATAAGTGCAACGATGTCAGCATCGGGGTTCCATGTGCCCTTAGAGCCGTCCGTAAGCACGAGGTGATGCACGATGGCTCCTGCAGAAGACCATTTTGCGAGTGTTCCGCCGCATCCAAATTCAACATCGTCTGGGTGTGCTCCGATTGCTAGCACTATTTTTGGTACTGAGATGTTGGTTGTCCATGCATCGGTGGAGTGCAATGGTGTCTGCCCTGGGTCGTTGGCGCTCATGTTCGTTTCTCCAGTTCGGTGAGATCATCGGCTGTATCGAGATCAAGCGAGAGGTTGTCATCGTTGACGACAACATATTTATATCCCAGCGTTACAAGGATCTCTTGGTGGCGAGTAAAACTCTGTGCGCCGTATGCAGTCGCAAAGCGCATCTCGGCCGGAAAACTTAAGACGTTTGTACCGTCCATATGGCGATCTGGCACCAATGCGACTTGTCCATCAAGGACAAGATGTTGAAAAGTGGTAGCTAGCGGAAGATCTGCGTGCGCCACCACAATATGTTGGGCACCATCTGTTATCGCTGCACTTACTCCAGTAGCAACGGCGACATCAAGTCCAGGTGTTGGGCACGGCACTACATGCGCACCCATTTCTTTCGCCCAACTTGCAACATCAGTGGCGTCGCAGACAACGTAGGAGGCCCAGTTGCCGCCCGCGCTGATCACAGATCGCGCACAATCACGGGCAAGTTGTTGGCGTTCGTGGGCATTAAGTACATCGGCAAGACGTCCTTTGGCGATGCTGAATGATTTCATAGGAACAATAAGCGCCACTCGCACCCCATCAGCCTAGGGGGAGGCAGTAGGAGTACTCCGACAGTTATCCTGATGCCATGACAATCACCACTGGTATTCGTGTCGCAGTGGTGGGAGCAGGATCATGGGGAACAACAGTTGCTTCGTTGTGCGCGACGAATACTTCGACCATGTTGTGGGCCAGACAACCTGATTTAGCAGGGAGTATCAATCAGAGTCATCGCAATCAGTTTTATCTGCCTGAAATTGTGTTGCATCAGACATTGCGTGCATCTGCAGACCTAGCAGAGGTTGTCGGGGGAGCAGACCTGGTGTTGATGGCAGTGCCGTCGCACGGATTCCGTGATGTGCTGCAACAAGCTACTCCGTTTCTTGGAGCAGGAGTGCCAATCGTTAGTTTGGCTAAAGGTCTAGAGCGCAAGACATTGCTACGAATGAGCGAGGTCATTCGTGAAGTTGCGCCAGGTCACCCAGTTGCAGTAATAACAGGCCCTAACTTGGCCGCAGAAATTGCTGTTGGTCAACCGGCAGCATGCGTGGTAGCGATTGATGGTTCAGACATCGCTGCTCAATTGAAAGAGGTTCTTGCTTCGGCGACATTGCGCGTTTATACCAACTCTGATGTTGTCGGATGCGAAATCGCTGGCGCTGTAAAAAATGTGATTGCGATTGCAGCTGGCATGGCTTCTGGGATGGGGTTCGGTGATAACTCAAGAGCAGCCTTGATTACCCGTGGATTAGCCGAAATGACACGGCTAGCCATGGCGATGGGTGGCGAGGCTCTCACGCTGTCTGGGCTTGCCGGCATGGGTGATTTGATTGCAACATGTTCATCAATGAAAAGCCGCAACACCACCGTCGGAGTGCGATTGGGGCACGGAGAATCACTTGATGATATTTTGTCCTCAATGTCAATGGTTGCCGAAGGAGTGAAGAGTTCGCCATCAGTTCTTGAACTCGCCAAGCGCAACGGCGTAGACATGCCAATTACCGAACAAGTTGTTGCAGTGTGTCGCGATGGCGCAACTGCTAATGAGGCGCTGACGGCGCTGATGTCACGAACATCAAAATCGGAAATACTATGAGCGGTCATTCTCACAATACGATTGGTGTGCGCGGACACAGGTGGAGAACTCAGGTCACCAATAGCGGGATGCTGATTCCGTGTGATGGTTCGACCCCGATGTTGTGGCGCGTTGCTGCTGACGATCGTTGGTACGTGCCAGAAAACGAGCCGACACTGCGACAGAAGTGGTTAGCCGGAACGCCTGTTGCGGAGACTCGCCTCCATGTGCCAGGAGGTGACATTGTGCAACGCATTTTCTGCGTTGCTGACATGGGTGGCATGACCGTGATGGAGTTTGTCAATGAGTCAACTTTGCCGGTCGTCATTGCCATTAGCCGTGATGATGTATTAACTACGCATCCACCCAGTGATGTTGTGCCCCAAGGCATTGAGATGCCGAGCAATAGTCTCGTGTTGCCACTGGGGCATCAATCAACAATGCGGATTGGATTGCTGCACAACAAGCCTCATGCTGGGCTACTTCCGACTGCGATAGCGGGATACATGCAAGTCTTGAATGGCTGGGCGGCAGCGTGCGAAGTGACATCACGAATGGTGCTGCCTGACCAGTCATTGTGCTCCCGACTCATCGCGGTACGAAGTCGGTTGTTGTTGGATGTGGCTGATCTAGATGTGGGAGCAGAGCACGCCGTTATTGAGCGCATTCGACTCGGAGACTTTAGCTCTGACAGTATTTTGGATGTTGTTCGTGTCGTGGACCGTCGCATAAAGCACGAACGAAAATCATCTTGGTTGGCATGGGACACGGCACATCTGCTCGCAACTGCAGCGAGTGTGTGCGCACAACACAATGAAGACGCAGCAGTTGATGATATTGCGCGTGCATGGTTGCGTTTAGTCGATCATCCTGTTGAACCGATTCCAGATGAAGCACCCGAAGATCATTTACTAGTTGCGTGGTTGGAGTCTTTATTGGCACAGCCATCAGCAAGTGGCGGAGTAGTCAACCTGTTGCCAAGAGGAGTTCCAGAACCATGGTGGGGACAAAACTTCGAGTGTCATCGATTAGTGGCTGATCCACGCCGACAAGTGTCGTATGCCGTCAGATGGCATGGTGCGCGGCCAGCAGTGTTGTGGGAAGTCCATGGGCAACCAGGCCTGCTTCTCACTGGTGGACATGCTGACTCGTCGTGGTCGTCGACTGAAGCGTCAGGAGAGGCACTTTTTGAGGCGCCAATTGGTGCTGTCTAGTGCCCAAGTCTTCGTCGGCACGTATCTATCCAACGTGTGATCTTGAGCGATCTCTGTGCACGACAGACCGAACTGTGGTGGCTGGTGTCGACGAAGTAGGGCGTGGCGCACTTGCTGGTCCGGTAATGGTGGGCATCGTGGCGATGATGCGCACGTGTGCAGAACCACCAAGCGGACTCGCAGACAGCAAGTTGTTGACGGCACACCAACGCGAGGCGCTCGTTGAGCCTGCTCGGCAATGGGCAATGGCGTGGGCAACCGGAATCGGAACTCCACAAGAGATTGATGAGTACGGAATTCTTGTTGGATTGCGCTTGGCCGGAGAGCGAGCATTGGCAGCATTGGGCGTGGTGCCAGATGTTGTGATTTTGGACGGGAATTACAATTGGCTTATAAGACCGCAACGTCCATCGGTCGCAGACGGATTAGTTTGTACGTCTCGTATTATTGTGCAAAAAAAAGCAGACCGTGATTGTTCTTCGGTGGCTGCAGCAAGTGTGATTGCCAAGGTTGAACGCGATGCGATGATGCGCGCGTTGCATGCGGAGCATCCGGTGTTTGAATGGGCCTCAAATAAGGGATACGGCGCTCGTGTTCATATGGACGCAATTAACGAACATGGACCAACGCGTCATCACCGTATCTCGTGGAACTTAACCGGAAAATCCGATCGGTAGTGCGTTTAGAAGCAGATCTATTTCTGGGTAACTGAAATTTTCAGATCACGGAATGGAGACACCGAGTCGATGCCTGGTTCTTTGGGCAAACCAAGAACACGCTCTCCAACAATGTTGCGCATGACTTCGTCTGAACCACCAGCGATTCTTAATCCTGGTGTTCCGAGCAAAAGAGATCCCCATGAGTAGGTTCCCCACTCGCCGGTGTCTGCTTGAATTTTTGCGCCCAATACTCGAGCAGCAAAGTTGCCGAGTTTTGTTTGGTTCATCGTGAGAGCCATCTTGGCGATAGACATTTCTGGCCCAGGAGTTTGCCCCGAGCGAATTTTGGCCATGGCTCGCTGGTTGTTATAGCTCGCTACGCGATAGCCCGTGACAAGAGCAGCAAGTTCATCTCGCACGAGTGGATCGTTGTTCAGTCCAAAATGCTGAACCATTGCAATCATGCGCACGATGAGTGGATTGTCGGCACTTGTTCCGGTGCTGCCACCACCACCAATAGACGCGCGTTCGTTCATCAGCGTTGTAAGTGCAACGTTCCATCCATTGTTTTCGTCACCTAGTCGATGACTATCTGGCACGCGAACTTCGTTGAAGAAAACTTCGTTGAAGCTTGCACCACCTGTCATCTGACGAAGTGGTCGAATCTCAATGCCTGGAGCGTGCATGTCAACAATGAATCCAGTCAAGCCTTTATGTTTTGGTAAGTCAGGATTGGTTCGACAAATGATTTCTCCAATGTCTGAATATTGTGCTCCTGATGTCCAGACTTTTTGCCCCGTGATGATCCACTCTTCACCATCGCGAATCGCTTTTGTGCTCAGCGATGCAAGGTCACTGCCGGCGCCTGGTTCGCTAAACAATTGGCAACCCACAATGTCAGCACTCCACATCGCAGTGAGATATTGCTCCTTTGCTTCTTCTGTGGCGTGGGCCAAAATTGTAGGAGCAACCATTCCGAGTCCGATTCCCAAAATTCCCTCATTGGGTGTGCGGTACTCAGTCTCAAGACGGGCATAGGCCTTCTCGAATGATCCAGGTAGTTCGCGTCCTCCGAACTTTTTTGGACCAGTTATCCAGCCAAACCCCGCAGCAAACTTTTTGCCACGCCATTTCTTGGCATCAACAACGATGCGCTCTTCGGATTCGCGGGAGCGTTCTTCAAAGGCGCCCATCATGTCGGCACCTTCGCCCCAAACGAAGGCTTTTTCTGCTTCGCGACGTTCGGCGTTTGCGTCCAAGAAAGTGCGTGCTTCTTTTTCAAAATCTTCAAGCGTAATGTCGGCCATAAAACCCCTTTATCTCAACGAGGCAAATCTCGTTCTGTGCACTTTGTATCGTACTCCTTGCCAATCTGCCCTGTGAAGCCGTGCTCTCGGGTAGTTATTGACTATCGTCTCAATAATGGGTCAGCCAGTAGCCGTCGAAGAAAAAACCAGCACATCAGGACGGATGGTCCGATTTGAGACCAATCGATCCCTCACTGGACAAGGCCACGAGAACTTCGCCACCCTTGAGAGTTGCAAGGGAACCAGACCGTCAGCGGTAATTTCGAGAAGGTTTTTAGAATCTGGGCAAGTGATTTCGGTGCATGTCTTTAGCAATATCGTTACGGCACAACTTGCGCCAGGAGCAACTCAAGCAGGCTTGACGGACATCGTGCGGGACCTGTATCAATACTGGAAACCCGGCATGGAGCCACCGAGCATCGAATCATTGATGGCTCAAGTAGAAGCGCCAACAATTGAAGCCACATCAACAGTGGCGGCAGACGGCGAGGTTCTTGACCCTCGCGTGCCATCGCATCTTTTTCAGCGCAGCAAAGATGCCCGCGCTCGTCTGACAGGGTCGTAAATAGAAGTCATCACAATAGTTTGAGATTGTTTCGACGGTCCGATTAACATTTTGGGCATAGTCATGCTTGCAAGTCTCTTCACGCCTAATCTGATTCTATGAAGTCGTCCAGTCAACGGTTTGTTTCGCTGCAGGATGCCGCCGACACCTTGGGTGTCCACTACATGACCGCCTATCGGTATATGCGTCACGGTCGATTGGTGGCTCACAAAGAAGGCGGTATCTGGAAAGTCGCAGCAGAAGAACTCCAACGATTTCAAGACGAGCGGAGCGACAGCAAAGAACCTCCAACGCATTTAGTGAGAAAAAGACAAATAGGCAGAGCGGCTCCGTGGTGCAATCGTCTTGAGGCATGCTTGCTAGTGGGTGATGCTGCTGGAGCATGGTCGGTGCTGGAGGCAGCCATTGATTCTGGAAGAGAGTTTGAAGAGGTGTATCTCGATGTCTTGTCACCAGCAATGGTGACAATTGGTGAGCGTTGGCATGCTGGCAAACTTGACGTTTATCTCGAGCATCGAGCAACAGTAATTGCCACTCGACTTGTGGCTCGCTTGGGTGCCAAGAGTGCTCATCGTGGACGTTCACGCGGAACAGTGTTGCTTGGCGCCCTATCCGGAGAGCTACATTCGCTGGCGATTTCAATCTTGGCAGATGTTGTCCGTTTGGCAAGATTTGAAGTACACGACTTAGGAGCAGACCTACCGAGTGAGTCATTCTTGTCAGCCGTTCGTCATTACGACGAGATTTTGGCGGTGGGAATAAGCGTGAATTCTGTGGAGTCGCGTCCAATAGTGAGCAATTTGATTAAGAAGTTGCGAGATGTGATCAACGAGGATGTGTGGGTATTTGTCGGCGGTAGAGCAATCGCTCGCCAATCTGATGCTCATGATCTCGGAGCAGATGAGTGGGCTCTGGACGCACGTTCGTTTGTGGCATCGTTAGATCTAATCGTCCAGACCAGAAACAAAGTAACCAGCAACAAAGCAATCAGAAAACAGGGATCAACCTCCTAAATACGAACATATGTTCGCTACGATAGCGGCATGATTCGTCCTGGTGTGACAGACATACTCACAAGCTCTCATCTCATGTCGGGCCAAGATTTGGCGCAACGCAAGACCCAACACGGGCTCATCTCAGTTGCTGACGAGGCGTGTTCAGTCTTGCCAAGAGGTGCGCTTGAGCGAGGTTGTGTGTATCAGTGCACTGGGTCTGGTGCTTCATCACTTGTGTGGTTACTTGTCGCGCGCGCAGTATCTGACGGATCATGGTTGGCTCTCGTCGATCTGCCACACGCAGGTTTGTTGTCAGCGCGTGAGTACGGAATAGCGCTTGAAAGACTGTTATGCGTTGACACCAGTCGCGTTGCTACACATTGGTTGCGCATGATGGGGGCCTTAGTTGACGGCATTGACGTTGTCGTGACTGCCTCGCCGCGATGCAGTGCCGCAGATGCGCGCAAACTTGTAACACGCATCAAAGCGCAGTCTGCAGTTCTGTTCGTGATCGGTGACACACGTGATTTTCCAGTTGACATCACTTTGCGCATTGCATCATCGCGATGGATGTTTAGCGGACATGCACGCCAACGCGAAGTCACTGTCGCCACAGAAGGCCGTCGCGTGTATGGTATGCAGCCACAAAAAATGCTGCTACCACAGCTATCTGAGCACTTTTTACAAGTGTCATGTTGAGCACTACACGCACTGCAGCAATTATTTTTCCGAACTGGGACAACATGCCTGGACATGACGACTCAGATACAGCGCACCGCGCTTTTGAGTCTGTCGTGCGTGCATTGTCTGGTATTGCTCCGCTGATTGAAGTAGACACTGCTGGCGTTGCACTTCTGGCAACAAGGGGCCCTTCACGATATTTCGGCGGCGATGTTGCAGTTGGCAATCTGTTGTATGGGTTGTGCGCAGAGCAAGCATTTCCAGTGTCCCACGGTGTGGGTATTGCTGACGGTCGAGTAGCCGCCTTGGCAGCGGCGTATCAATCGTGTTTTGCTGACTCACCTTGCATTGTCTCGGTTGGCATGTCTGAAGATTTTCTGGGTCTATTACCCACAGACGCACTAGGCGGATGCGCAGACATAGACGCTGACACGGTTGATTTATTACGACGACTCGGCCTCACGACAATAGGGGCAGTTGCTGGACTAACAGAACGTGAATTAATTGACAGGTTCGGATTACTTGGCGAACGTCTGCATCACATTGTTCACGGCTTTGATATCAGCATGTTGGTTCCTGACGTGGTGCCGATAGATGATGTTGTTCAGCACGTCTTTGAAGACCCAGTCTTGGTCAGTGGAGTAGTAGTGGCTGCGATGAACGAACCATCGCATGATCTCGTCACAGCGCTTGAGCGTCGTGCCGTGCAGTGCATTCGGTTGCATATGCTTTTTGAGACAGACCACGGCGAGCGCAGTGAACGGATGTGGCATCAGCCGCGCGGATTCAGCGAGAGAGCGATCCTAGAACGCATTCGGTGGCAACTAGATGGCTGGCTTGGCGCTGATGCCGATACAGCAGCAACGGCTGGCATCGTACGGGTACAACTTTCTCCCATGGACGTGCGCCCCGTTGATACCCAACAGCAGAGTCTGTGGGGTGGTCGTCAAGAGCATGTCGAACGTGTGATGCGAAGCATTGCTCTTGCAATTTCTGTGCACGCAGATATTGACATCACTGTTCCAGAATGGCAAGGAGGGCGCGATGTTGCACATGTTTTTTTACAAGTTCCGGTGGGCAGCGTAGATATCCGAGATCACGTGGCCTGCGCTGAACGCGTGAGCACCGGACGCGGAGCCGAGCAACACTGGACAGGTTCGGTGCCTACACCTTGGCCAGCGATTGTTTTTTCACAACCACAAGTAGTGCAATTACAAGACAAGGATGGGTCAATTGTAGTGATCACCGGACGTCACGAACTATTGCAGGCGCCAAGTGTCCTTTGCGTTCAGGGTTCGTTGCTTGACCACAATGCACCTTTGGCAGACGTAGTTAATTATGCAGTACAACAATTTGCTGGTCCGTGGCCCGTAGAAGAACGATGGTGGGATCCGGTGCGTCGACGTCGATTGGCTCGATTACAACTACTGGTTCAGCACCCCCATACTCAAGCGGAATATCTGGTGCTACTGACAATCGAAAATCGCCAATGGTATGTCAGCGCTGTATACGACTAGCGTAAGAGACATGATGCAACAACTCATTAGCGTGTTGCACACACATCCTGCAATCGATCAACGAGAACGCGATTCAATACAGCACTTTTTAGACGTGGTTCCCACTTTGTTGCGCCCATGTGATGAAGACGCAGGGCCACTGCATGTCACTGCTTCGGCAATCGTTGTCGATTCCTTTATTAACCCGACAGCAACTGTTCTGCATTTACACAAACGCCTTAATCTTTGGTTGCAACCAGGCGGGCATATTGAAGTCGGAGAAACTCCTGCTGATGCCGCACTTCGAGAAGCCCATGAAGAAACTGGCCTCGTGGTGGCACACCCCATCGAGGGGGCGCGCTTTATTCATATTGATGTGCATCCCGGACCGCGCGGCCATACGCATTTCGATTTGCGCTATGTCGTGATTGCACCGTACGAAACACCAAAACCCGGACCAGAAGAAAGCCAAGTTGTGGAGTGGTTCGCATGGGAGCAAGCCTTGGCAATCGCTGATGACGGATTACGGGGTGCCCTGTTGGTCTGCCAGGCATCAGGCGGTGGTTAAACACGAACATATGTTCGCTACGATGTCCAAATGGTCGCGTACGCAGAGCTGCATTGTCGCTCGAATTTCTCATTTTTAACTGGCGCATCGCATCCCGAGCAGCTTGCTGAATGTGCAGCCCAACTTGAACTAGGGGCACTTGCGCTCACTGATCGCAATGGGTTTTATGGTGTCGTGCGGTTTGCTCAAGCAGCACGAGCAGTGGGTTTGCCGACTGTCTTTGGTGCCGAGATGTGGTGCAGCGGTTTTAGCGGAGCAGTCGGTGCAGGTGATGTGGTGTTTTTGGCCAAGGGGGTAGCTGGTTACGCGAAGTTATGCCGAGCAATTAGTGAAGCCCAACTAGCGGGTGCCAAGAACGCACCGCTCACAGATGTGCGAATGTTTGCGGCGCACGTCATTAATCATTGCTGGGTGCTGACGGGTTCATCAAGCGGGGCAGTGGTGCGTGCGCTAATGCAACACGGGCCAGCCGCGGCAGATCGAGTGTTGGCACAATTATGCGAGTTATTCGGAGCGCATAATGTTCTTGTTGAATTGTGGGATCACGGCAACCCATTAGATGTTGCACGCAATGATGCGCTTGTGCAACTTGCTGCACGACGCGACTTGTTGTGCCTTGCTACCAATGATGTGTCATACGCAGTACCGGCACATCATCGTGTAGCGACGGCTTTTTCTGCCATCCACAAACGTTCTGCATTGAATACGGTTGATTACCTTTTGGCTCCCGCCGCTACTGCGTATTTGCGTAGCACCGCAGAACAACATCGTCGGTTTGCGCGCTATCCAGGTGTTGTTGAAGCAGCTGGCAACATTGGCGCTACTGCTGCATTTGATCTGTCGCTCGTAGCACCACGACTCCCACCGTTTCCATGCCCAGACAACATGTCAGAGATCTCCTACTTACGATATTTAACAGAGCAAGGTGCAACGCATCGCTACGGTTTGCGACCCATAAATAGCGAAGAAGATTTATCGCTTCGCGCCAGGGCCTGGCGAGTCATTAACCACGAGCTCGAAGTCATCGAAGCGCTTGGGTTCGCCGGATATTTCTTGGTGGTGTGGGACATTGTTGAGTTTTGCCGACGCTCGAATATTTTGTGTCAAGGACGTGGCAGCGCGGCAAATAGTGCTGTGTGTTATGCCATCGGCATCACCAAGGCAGATGCCGTGTCGTTGGGTTTGTTGTTTGAGAGATTCTTATCTCCAGAGCGCGATGGTCCACCCGACATCGACATTGACATCGAAAGTGGCCGTCGCGAAGAAGTCATTCAGTACGTCTATCAACGACACGGACGACACCACGCTGCACAAGTTGCAAATGTGATTACGTACCGTACCAAATCAGCAGTGCGTGACATGGAGCGAGCATTTGGCATTGCTCACGACCAAGAAAACACAGATCCACAAGTTCAAGAGCTGGCGACTCTTATTCAAGACATGCCTCGTCATTTAGGCATCCACTCCGGCGGAATGGTGATGTGTGATCGACCCGTCATTGAAGTGTGTCCAGTCGAATGGGGTCGGATGCACAATCGAAGTGTGTTGCAGTGGGACAAAGATGACTGTGCTGCTGCTGGGCTCGTAAAGTTCGATCTTCTAGGGCTCGGAATGCTGTCGGCGCTGCATAACGCCACAGACTTTATTTTGCAGCACCGCGGATACGAACTCGACCTGGCAACATTGCCCCAAGAAGATGACGTATACGCGATGTTGTGTCGTGCCGACACTGTGGGTGTGTTTCAGATTGAGTCACGAGCGCAAATGGCAACATTGCCTCGACTCAAGCCCAGACGATTTTATGATTTAGTGGTCGAAATCGCTCTCATTCGACCAGGACCCATTCAAGGCGGTTCTGTTCATCCCTATATTCGGCGACGCAATGGCAAAGAGCCTGTGACGTATTTACATCCATTGCTTGAGAACAGTCTGGGAAAAACACTTGGTGTGCCGTTGTTTCAAGAGCAGTTGATGCAAATGGCAATTGATGTTGCCGGATTTACGCCATCCGAAGCAGATCAATTACGCCAAGCAATGGGCTCAAAGCGATCTCGAGCACGCATGCAACAGTTGCGAGAGCGTTTGTATATCGGCATGGCAGAGCGTGGCGTCAAGGGGGCAATCGCTGATGAAATTTTTGACAAGATGCAGGCGTTTGCTGATTATGGATTCCCCGAAAGTCACGCAGTAAGTTTTGCGTATTTGGTGTATTCGTCGTCGTGGATAAAGCTCCATGAGCCAGCAGTATTTTGTGCGGCATTATTAAATGCTCAACCGATGGGATTTTGGTCGCCACATACATTGGCCCAAGATGCACGACGCCACGGGGTGGTGGTGCGCTCACCCGACATCAATGAGTCATCAAACAACGCAACGTTAGAGCCATGTGCTGAATCAAATGGTCAGCTAGCCGTGCGAATGGGTGTCGGCTCGGTGCGCGGAGTTGGTGCTGAGTTGGCCGCTCGCATCGCCTCGGGCAGGCCCTATGTCAGTATTGACGATCTCAGTCGCCGAGTAAGTGGGTTATCGCGTTCTCATGTAGAAGCGATGGCCACCGCTGGTGTATTTCAGAACAGTTTTGGACTCAGCCGCCGTAGCGCACTTTGGAACGCAGGTTCGCATGTATCCAAAAGCGTAGAACGATTAGAAGGAGTGACTGCAGTGCAGACGGCACCACATCTACCAGGCATGGAACCCATCGAAGAAGCTATTGCAGATTTATGGGCAACAGGAATATCCCCCAACGGACACCCCACAAAGTTTGTGCGCGAACAACTTTGTGCGCTTGGAGTGGTGTGCGCCGATGCGCTCGCCCATATTGCCAGCACACAACGGGTGTTGGTTGCCGGCGTCGTTACGCATCGTCAGCGACCAATGACAGCCAACGGTACAATATTCATCAATCTTGAAGACGAAACAGGACTCATTAACGTGGTGTGTTCAATCGGATGTTGGGCCCGATATCGCAGTGTGGCTCGCAATGCACCAGCGTTGTTGGTGCGCGGACGAATAGAAAATGTTGATGGCGCAATCAACATTGTTGCCGAAGTTCTGTCTCCGTTGTATGCCGTGGCTTCGACAGGTAGTCGTGATTTTCGGTGATATTTATTCTGAGGGCGAGTCACCTAAGTGCTCATTGAACATGCGGTATGTGTCGTAAATCTCTTTGCATTTTTGACACATCGGCAATTGTTTGGGATCACGTGACGGCACCCACACGTGTCCGCATACCGCTTCAAGTGGCGTGCCATACACTCGCGCTTCGAGCACTTTTGCAGCAGCCGATTCACCTGGCTCTGTTTTGACGATGTGGGCAACGATCGGTTCGCCTGTTTGGGGAGTCAGTTCTGTCTCTGGTACTACCTGTGCTGGTCTGGTCTGCAGGGGAGTCGACAAGCGTGGGGACATAGAGTTAGTCAACCAGCCCCGAATCTGCTCTACACTATTGACATGCCTTTATATGAGTTCCGCTGCCGTACTTGTGACATGACTTTTGAAGAACGTCGACCGATGGCGCAAGCTAATAGTTCAGCCACTTGTCCTAGTGGTCATGACAACGCTGTGCGACTACTGAGCGTGTTTGCTTCAGTCGGAGCTTCGCCGTCCACGGCATCAATCCCAGCGCCAATGCCTTCAAGTGGCGGTGGTTGTTGTGGTGGAGCCTGTCACTCCTAAACAAGACGGCACTACAACGTCATGTTGGCGACAAGAAATGCGCCGACAATGGCAACCACCGGAGCAGCCCAAGACAGCCACGGCATTGAGCGTTTCCAATTTGGTTCAACCATCACCCAACTAACACCCGCTCCAACGAGTGCACCACCAACATGGCCACCAACAGAAATACCCGGAATCGCAAACGTGATCACCAAGTTAAGCACCAGTGTGGCACCAAGACCTGTTTGCATCGGATTGATTCCGCGCTGATGCAAAACAACGGCAGCAGCGGTCATTAATCCAAAGACTGCTCCTGAAGCACCACCTGTTAGGCCATTTGGGCTTGAGATAATTGCTCCCGCAGAACCACCTACCAATGCCGCAAAATACAGCAATGTGAATTTACCGCGACCCAAAATTGGTTCAAGGAGGTTTCCGAGTTGATACAACAGCAGCATGTTCATGCCAATGTGAAAAAGGCCAAAATGCAAAAACCCTGCTGTCACCATGCGGTACCACTCGCCTTGGCGCAAAAAATCTTGTGCTAGTCCCAAATCAAAGTGGTGTTGATTGATTGATCCACCCATCAGTGAACCTTGTGATCCGCCGGCGATGATCCACATAAATACCAGTGCATTGATACTGATCAAAATGCGAGTGATTACACCTTGCTGTCCGGCGTTCCAGAACTGGGCACGAGTTCGTAAACTTGGTTGCAACTCACGCACGCACCCAACGCACCGAGAACCGATGTCGGCTTGCACCAAACAGTCGACACAGGCAGGCCGACCGCAGCGAGTGCAATGTCTGCCCGTAAAACGACTTGGGTGTCGATAGCAACTAGGCAGTGTGGGTGGGGGGAGCGACACGACTCAAGTGTAGGACGCGCGCAACTCGCACGACTGTGACATGTCTGCAAAAGTCAAGACGATCTAGGTCGGTTCCGCTTCAGCTATCTGCCGATGCGCAAGATACCAGTCCACGGTGTTGCGCAAGCCTTGTTGAAAGTCCATGTTGGCTCGCCACCCAAGTGTGTTGTGGGCGCGAGTTGGGTCGATGCGGCGCCGAGGTTGGCCGTCAGGTTTGCTCGCATCCCACACGACATCGCCTGCAAAATTAGTTATTGTGGCAATCGCCTCGACTGTTTGACGAATTGTTATTTCTTGGTCGGTTCCGAGATTGATGGGATCTGTTCCATCATAAAGTTCAGCAGCCAAAAGAATTGCTGCTGCTGCGTCGGCGACATAAAGATATTCACGACTTGCAGCACCAGTACCCCAGACATCAATTGTGTCGGCACCAGATTCGCGAGCTTCAACACATTTTTTAATCAGTGCCGGAATGACATGTGATACCGATGGATGAAACTTGTCACCTGGTCCGTAAAGATTCGTCGGAATCAAGTAAGCAAACTTTTGTCCGTACTGAGCAGCGTTTACTTGAGCATGAATCAGATGTGCTTTTTTGGCGATTCCGTATGGCGCATTTGTTTCTTCTGGATAACCGTCCCAGAGGGATGCTTCAGCAAAGGGCACTGGAGTGAATTTGGGATAACTGCAGACTGTTCCGAGCAAGACAGTTTTTTCTACGCCAAACGTGCGAGCGGCCTCAATAACATGAGTGCCCATCATCAAGTTGTCGAGATACAAAGGCGCAGGTGCGACCTGGTTGTATCCGATACCACCCACGCGGGCAGCAAGATGAATTACATGCGTTGGCGCGTAGTGAGCCAGCATCTTTTCTGAGACACCTGGCACGGTGAGGTCATAGGCTTGATGTGTGGGTGCAGCAACGACGGCTCCGGCCGACTCTAAAAGATGCACGACCACACGGCCCAGGAACCCATGGCCACCAGTAACAAGAACAGGGCGATTGGTCCAGAATGACGACATGAGTGCAAGCGTAGAGCGGGAGCGGTCAGAATGAGAGCCGTGCGTGTCGCCTATACCCTTGAGCAATGTTGGCACCGTGTGCCTGGGGGGACTGCGGTGGCTGCCCTGGAGGCTGCGCGGGCCCTACAGGAGTTGCCAGATCTTGAATTGATTGGGGTTGCAGGGCGCCATCGAGGTGGTGCAACGGACGGGTTCGAACCACCGATCAAGATGCAGTATCTGCCGTGTGGTGGACCGCTCCTCTATGAGTCATGGCTGCGATTGTCATGGCCAAAAGTGGAGTCGGTAGTAGACGCGATCGATCTGGTGCATGCCACGACAATCATTGCGCCAGCAACAACACGACCACTCGTAGTGACACTGCACGACCTTGCCTTCTTGCATCACCCTGAGTTTTTTACGGCGCGAGGAAACAAGGTATTTCGACGAAGTCTTAACATTCTCAAAAAAAATGCCGTGGCGGTGCTTTGTTCGTCGCGTGCAACCATGGCTGATTGTATTGACGCTGGATTTTCGGCATCATTACTTCATCATGTTCCGCTCGGAGTGCGCGAAGTTCAAGTGAGACCATCTGATGTACAGCAAGTGCGCACTGCATACTCGTTGCCCACTGACTATTTATTATTTGTTGGCACTCTTGAGCCTCGTAAAAATCTTACGAGGCTGGTTCAGGCTCATGCATTGATGACAGATCCACCACCACTCGTCATTGTGGGTGCGCCTGGTTGGGGTGATGTGACACCAGTTGCATCAGAAAAGATTATTTTTCTGGGTCACATACCAGCGGCTGATCTAGTGGCTCTGTATGCAGGAGCACAAGCACTGTGCTATCCGTCAATTATGGAAGGGTTTGGTCTTCCAATTCTTGAGGCGATGATGCACGGAACTCCGGTATTGACATCTCGTGGTACAAGCACAGAAGAAGTCGCTGGTACTGCGGCAGTCTTGGTTGATCCGTTAGATATCGAATCAATTGCCAACGGTTTGCGTCAGGTGCTTGCGCGTCACGATGAACTTAGTCATCTTGGTCGCGTGCATGCAGCAACAATGTCATGGCAACAAACCGCTGCACTTACTCATGACGTGTATTCCCAGGTGTTGGCGCTATGACGCGTCGTGTAGAAGTGGGAATGAACCTGTTGTGGTGCAGGCCAGGGGTGGGAGGTAGTGAGGACTATCTTGTACGGCAGTTGTTAGGGCTTAGTGATAATGATCACGAGTTTGAATTGCGAGTCTTTGCTCCTCAGGGATTTAGCGAGCGACACAAGCACATCGCAAAAGAATTTCCAGTTATTGAAGCCCCATCAGAGTGCGTAACTCGAGCAGTGCGAGTTGCACTCGAGCACTCGTGGTTGCCAATAGTGTCGCGCTCTGTTGAGTTGATGCATCATGGCGGCGGCACATTGCCTCGCGCCCAAGGCAAACCGTCCGTATTGACCGTGCACGATATTCAGTGGGCGGAGTACCCGCATTATGTCAAATCGTTCAAATTGCGGTATTTGCGTACGGTCGTTCCATCGTCAGCAAAACGAGCGACACGAATCGCAGTCCCTTCCCAATTTGTGGCCAACAGTTTGGTCCAGCATTTGGGTGTTGAGTCCAATAAAATTCATGTTGTTCCACACGGGATGGAAAAACAACTCGGAGTCAACGCGGCATCACCAGATACATTGCGGCGCAAGTATTCACTCGGCACCGGTCCAGTTATCGTGTATCCCGCCATCACACACCCACACAAGAACCATCGGTTTTTATTGCAGTTACTGGCTTCTGATTATGCGGTGTGGTCTGACCCGACACTGCGACTAGTGCTAACAGGTTCTCAAGGCCATGCCGAGGCTGATGTGATGCAGATGGTGTCAGCACTGGGACTTGAGCAACGAGTAGTGCGCACGGGTTACATCTTGTCTAGTGAGCGTGATGGCCTGATTGCGATGGCAGACGCTGTTGTGTTTCCATCTGAGTATGAAGGCTTTGGCGCACCCGTGGTTGAAGCGATGACTCTTGGAGTACCCGTTGTGTGCAGCAATCGAACGAGCCTCCCCGAAGTAGTTGGCGACGCCGGAATCGTGTTGCCCCTTGATATCCAATCATGGGCGGATGCTTTGGTTGCGGTGCGGGCAAGACGCGATGAATTATCGTCGGCGGGTCAAACTCGCGCGGCATGGTTTACGGCTCAACGTTCAGCAGCCGCACTCGTGCAGGTGTATCGCGAGGCCCTGACATGAAGACTGCACCAACGATGCGACTTGTTGTTCTGTGTCCGCACTTTGCGCCAGACACTGCACCGACTGGAGACGTCATGACCCAAATCGTGGCTGAACTCGTAAAATTTAATATTGAAGTTCATGTTGTTACTGCGCTCCCGTGGTATCGAAACCATGAGATTGAATCTGGCTGGACTGGTCGGCTTATTCGGCGTGAACGCACCCCGTGGGGGTCGATTACCCACGTGCATCCGTTTCCGGGAAAAAACAAACAGGGCCTGTTACGCCGCGCATTTGGTTTTATCGCCTTCAGTATGCTCGCCGGGATCAGTGCATTGTTTGCTGGGGGTATTCACCGCCGCGTTCATGCCGTGTTTGCAATGTCTCCACCACTTACGCTTGGACTGACTGGTTGGTGTGCAAGTGTTATTCGTCGGGCTCCGCTTATTTTTAATATTCAGGATGTTTTTCCGGATGCCGCAGTCGCGACTGGTGCGATTACAAACCCCGTCGTCATCGCGTTCGCCAAAAAATTAGAGACAGTGAGCTATCACCGTGCACGCAAGGTTGTTGTGTTGTCACAGGACTTGCAACGCAATGTTCAAGCAAAGATGAAAATCGCAGCACGCAACCGAGTAGTGGTGATTCCAAATTTTGTCGATGCCGATGCCATTCGTCCGCTTGATCGCATGACCGCCTATCGCAAAGAACTATCTATCGGTGCCGAGCCAGTAGTGATGTATGCCGGCAACGTCGGTTTTTCACAGTCACTCGAACTTTTGATTGAAGCAGCGCGTCAGATGCCGCATGTCACTTTTGTCATCAACGGAGGCGGAAGCGCCAAAGACGCATTGCAGGTGCAGGCAATCGGACTATCAAATATTCGCTTCGGTCAATACCAACCGCATCAGCGACTACCTGAAGTCTTGGCTAGTGCCGATATTCATGTGGTCCCACTTCATGCAGGGCTCGGTGCGGTCAGTGTTCCTTCCAAGACATACAGCATCTTGGCTGCAGGTCGTGCCATCGTCGCTGCGATTGATCTAGACACAGAAGTACCGCGAATTTTGGCAGACAGCGGTGGCGGACTCTGTGTTGCCCCAGATGATGCACCAGCCTTTATCGGTGCTCTGACGCGTTTAGTAGACGACCCTGCAGTGGCACAAAGTATGGGTAAATCAGGTCGTGAGTGGGCGGAATCGCATGTCTCTGCCGAGGCTGTGGCAAAGATGTATGTTGAATTGCTCAGTATGGTGACGAATCGCCTTGTAGCCTCTTTCCTTCATGGCTAATGGATCATCTGCAAAACGTGTGGCTCGGCTAGCGCAAAAGGGCAAGGGCAAAAAAGTTCGGTTTCAGGGTGGAACATTGTTTCCTGCTGTCATGGCTGTCATTTTGGTGGTGGGGTTTGTGTTAATTGCCTATTCACGGCAGTCTGCGCCAAGCAAGAACACGCCACCAACGGCCAACGACCACTGGCATGTCGCATATGGTTTATACAAGTGTGCAGATCCATCTCAAAGCACCAACGACGGAAAATTTCTTGAAAAACTAGCGGGCAACAGAGAAGAGCCACTTGATCCGAACTTCGTCAAGTACGGAATTCATAGCCACGACGACGGCGTGCTTCACTGGCATCCATCTGCCTTGGCCTCGGGAAACCGCGCCAAACTTAGTGTGTTCTTTGACGTGTATGGACTATCAGTAACGAAAAACAAAATCGTTTTTCCTGCCGATCAAAATGACGGTGTCACGTATGACGTCAAAGTTGATAAGTGCAAAGATGCCAAGGGAAAAACCGTTGATGCTGTAGTCAAAGTTGTTGTCTGGGATCAATACGACGATCCTGCACAGAAGAAACTTTTCATCACCGACTTTGACAATATTCGGATTAAAAAAGATGGAATGGCTATCACTATTGCCTATGTCGCCGCTGACGCCGATGTGCCGATTCCTGAGACTGCCGTTAATTTGCCTGAACTTGGTGCCAAAGACACGGGAGGCATTACTACAACAACAGTCGCCGAAGCTACACAGACAACAGTCGCCGAAGCTACACAGACAACAGTCGCCGAAGCTACACAGACAACAGTCGCCGGCGTCACTTCAACTACGAGCGGATAATGCGCGCGGTTATTCTGGTCGGAGGTTTTGGAACCCGGCTGAGGCCGCTGACATTCACAATACCAAAGTCGCTATTGCCTGTGGCAAATGTGTCATTGCTTGAGCATGTAATCGCTGCACTGAGTATGGCTGGAGTGACAGAAGTTGTTTTAGCACTGGGATTCAAACCTGAGCCGTTTCTGACAGCGTTTCCAGACGGCGTGTGTGCCGGTGTGTCGCTTCGTTATGCCGTAGAACCACAGCCCATGGACACAGCCGGTGCAATCGGATTTGCTGCACGCTTTGCTCAGATCAACGAAACTTTTATTGTCGTTAACGGAGACATTCTCACTGATCTAGATGTCTCGGCGTTAGTGGACTTTCATCGGCAACACGGCGCAGTCGCAACACTGCATCTAACTTCTGTTGACGATCCATCGCAATATGGAGTTGTTGAAACAAACGACCACGGAGTCGTACAGCGTTTTGTTGAAAAGCCCCAACCTCATGAGACAACAAGTCGTGCAGTCAATGCCGGAACCTATGTTCTTGAGCCGTCCATCCTTGATTATATTCCCCTTGACCAGCCGCTCTCAGTTGAACGCGTCGTGTTTCCGACGTTGGTGGCCAAGGGTGCGCTATACGCCATGTCGACAGATGATTACTGGATCGACACTGGCAGACCCGAGAACTATTTGTCGGCCAATTTAGACCTGATTGACGGAAGTCGTTCTCGCATACTTGCCTCAATTGCGGCTCAAGCACACATTGCTGGCACCGCGGTGATCACGCGCTCAGTGGTGGGCGATGGTTGTCGAATCGGAGCCGGAGCAATAATCTCCAACTCGGTTTTGCTGCCTGGTGCTGTAGTTGACGATGGCGCACGCGTCGAGGCCAGCATTGTGATGGGTCATATTGGAGAGCGAGCCACCGTGACAGATTGTGTCATTGGGGTTGACGGACGAGTTGACTTTGGCACTACACATGTTGCAGAGAAGATTCCGGACCCTGCGACTCTGTGAGAATAGTTACATGACTCAATCTCGCATCATGGTGTGCGGTGGCGCAGGCTTTGTTGGCTCACACCTTGTTGATCGCCTTCTTGCGCAAGGTAGTGAAATTGATGTTGTCGACAATCTCTCGTCTGGATCACTTGGCAATTTGGCTAATGCTCGGCAAGCAGGCGGAAAACTTAAATTCCAACATGTCGATATTTTGGGTGATTCATTCGCAGAACTAGTTACTTTGCGGCGACCTGATGTGATTTTTTTGTTGAATATGTTTGCTCCATCAAACTCGCAAACGAACGGAGCAATAGCAGCAATGGCAAGTGCAATTGCTGTACTGGAGGCAGCACGCATAGCAGGAGTGTCAAAAGTAATCACCACGCTTCCGGCCAAACTTTTATACGGTGAAGTAGCAGTGCGTGACCTGCCAATCAAAGAAGGTCATATGTCTGAGTCGCGGTCTATTCCAGAGATTGTCGCTCGCTCAATTGCGGATGCGCACAGCGTTTATCGGGATCTTTCTGCCGTTGAATACACGGTGTTAGCCACTGGCCATGTGTATGGTCCGCGCCAACGAGCAAAAGATGGAGTCGTCGCGGCTTTTATTGATGCGCATATGAATGGCCATGCTCCTGTATTGCACGGATCCGGAAAACAAAGTCGTGATTTTATTTTTATTGACGATGTTGTTGATGCATTGGTGCGAGCCATCGACCGTGCTGGGGGACTGGTGGTCAATGTTGGCACCGGTGAACAACTCACCGTTCGGGATGTCTGGAAGGCAATCGCTGGCACCACCGGGTTAACTCCGCGTAGCAGCGCCGCGCGCCCAAGCGACATCGTTCGTCTGGCCGTATCACCGGTTCGGGCGCGTATTCAGTTGGGGTGGTCACCGTTTACATCGTTCGAGGATGGTCTTGCTACAACACGAGGGGCGTGGACATCTCCAGAATAAATCAATCGAGGTGAACTAGCGAAACAAGTCTTCTTGCGGAGGTCGCACGATTTCATCCATTGAAGAATCACGAAACCATTCGGGGTCAGCGCCTCGTATGACTGCTACAGGAACTCCTGAGGACTTACCCATGACAAGTTCTGCGGCGCAAGCAAGTTCGTCTGCAATGCAGACTTCTGTCACCTGCATCATGCGACCGAGTGCATCTTCTGTGCCGCGGAGGTCGACAACAGCCGCAATGCCAGCAACACCAATGGCAACATCTGTTAACCCCTTGCGCCATGGACGCCCAAACGTGTCACTAATAATGACCCCGACATTGACGCCTGATTTAGCGCGAACAATGTCTCGAATGCGTCGTGCCGAACGGTCACTATCGATGGGCAAGAGCGCTGCGTATCCGCGCTCTACATTGGACAAGTCAATACCACTGTTGGCACAAACAAACCCGTGCTTTGTCTCGGTGATAATCAAATCTCCGCGGCGCCGAACAATACGCACAGCTTCTTGCTCAACAAGGACCTTGTGTGAAAGCGGGTCATCTGGGTTGATTTCTACTAAACGTCCCTCTGCTTTGGACACAATTTTTTGTGTGACAACCAAAACGTCATTGTCTTGTAGTGGTCCATTTGGTTCGGTGCTGCATGCTTGAAAAATGATGTCACCGAGTTGTTGCCCTGACACGATTTCGCCGATTCCACTGACACCCCATGCAGTAATTTTCATCTTTGTTCCTTTCGTGACATGACCGACTCAATGGTGACACGAGCCAAATTATTAGCGATAGTTGGGTCTGACATAACTGTGTTGGTGACAATACAGCGCATTCCGGTGGCTTCTATTTCTGCAACTCGATCTTGGTCGGCATTATCTATCACCAATGTTGCGCAGATGGGACTATACAGACGCGCCACTCCAACTACAGAAGCCTCGTGGCCAAGTTCTACCAACATACGATCGGCTGGTCCTTTAAGCGCGGCGCCAGCAATGATGGGGGAGATGGCAATCACGCTGTCGCGACGCGCAGCCAAGACGTTGTCAACGCCTGCTAGTGCGCGCAATGGCCCGATGGACACAATGGGGTTTGAGGGCGCGATCACAATTACATCACTTGTACGCAATTCATCAAGCGCACTAAATATTGCGGTGTCTGCTCCGCGAAAATGGACAGATTGCACAGGGACTGAATGTTGATAGCGGACAAAGTATTCTTGAAAAGAAATCGTTTTTCCGCTGACCACTGAATCACAATTGGCAACAGTGACTTCGGTACTTACAATTTCATCAGACATCGGAATAATTCGAACCTGTAGATTAAATGCACGCCTAATTTCATCAGTTACTTGGGTTAGCGTGGCGCCTTCTTGCAGACGTACGGTGCGATAAAAGTGAGTTGCTAGATCTGCATCTCCCAAATTGAACCAGGTAGGAGCAGCCAACGAACCAATTGGCCGTACTGTTTCAAATCGAGCAAGAGACTTCATTGCTCGCCATGTCTCGTCTCGCAATCCCCATCCACGCTCAGTGTCGATGGCGTTAGAAAGCGTGTATGTAACGGTGTCAATGTCTGGCGAAATATTAAGACCGTGCAAAATAGTGTCGTCTGCCGTGTTGACGATCGCCGTCACTGATTGGGGATCTACGACACGGGTAAGCCCAGACAAGAATCTGGCGGCTCCAACACCACCTGCAAGCACGCTAATCATGAGAGGCATGGTACTTGCCGATCAAACTCCTGCCTCGGTGCTAGCGTTGGGCGCTATGCCAAGAGCTTTTATCACCGGAATCACCGGCCAAGATGGTCAACACTTAGCTGAGTTCTTGCATGGCAAGGGTTACGAAGTTTTTGGCATGATCAAGGGCCAAAACAATCCGCGAGCCATTCAGTTGGCCGAAGAGTTTCCCTATGTTGAACTTGTCCCCGGAGATCTTGCCGATCTTACGAGCCTTATATCTGCCCTGGAATATGCCCAGCCAGATGAGGTCTACAACCTTGGTGCTATTTCATTTGTGGCGATTTCTTTTAATCAAGCAGAACTGACCAGCAATATCACTGGGCTGGGTGTTTTGCGCATGCTGGAAGCCATCCGCATGGTGGGCGGTGTGCAAAATAATTCGATCAGGTTCTATCAGGCATCATCATCAGAAATGTTTGGCCAAGTGCGCGAGACGCCACAGACTGAGCTCACGCCCTTTCATCCGCGCTCTCCATACGGATGTGCCAAAGTATTTGGCCACAACATCACGGTGAACTATCGCGAGAGTTACGGCATTTTCGCTTGTTCCGGAATTTTATTTAATCACGAGGGCCCGCGCCGCGGCCTTGAATTTGTAACTCGTAAAATCAGTAACTCAGTTGCCAAGATCAAATTAGGAGTGCAGCAAGAAATCGTGATGGGAAATCTAGATGCCAAGCGAGACTGGGGCTATGCCGGCGACTATGTGCGAGCTATGTGGATGATGTTGCAGCAAGATTCGCCTGATGATTATGTTATTTCGACAGGCGTGACCCATTCAATTGAAGAATTTTTGACACGAGCATTTGATGAGGCTGGCTTGCCCGATTGGCATCAGTTCGTGCGACAAGACCCGCGATTCTTTCGCCCTGCAGAGGTTGATGTGTTGATTGGTGATTCTTCTAAAGCTCACAAGAATCTCGGATGGAAACCAGAGATTGATTTCCCCTCACTTGTCACGATGATGGTAGAACATGATTTGGCGATTGAAACTGCCAAACTTGGCAGATAATCAGCCTTCAAGCGGGTGGTCAAGGGCGCTGTCAATAATCGAATCGATATCTGGCAGTAATCCAGCCTGCACTCGCTGACGCAGCGCATAGATGAACAACAGCAATGACGCGATCGATGCACTAACGAGGCCAAGTTCGACGCGCAGATATAAGTCGTCACTTGAAAACGCAGTTACCAATAGGAATGTGACCATGCCGGCAGCCCACCCAAGTGTGACGAAGGCATGCCCGTGCAGGGCAATAACGGCTTGTGCTGTGGCAAGCGCAATCATGTACAACGCGCTCGCCAGGGCCAATAGAGTCAGCGTGCGCCGATCAAGGCCACCGTCGTACACCTTGTCAAGAATGTATGGTCCAAGTGCAAATGAACTTGCGGTACCAATGACACCGACGCCAACAACAACGATGAGTAGTTGTCGAAAAGCTTTAAGAAATTCTGCGAGGTCTCCGCGAGCCGCGAGCCTTGCAAGTCTTGGCAACAAAGCTGCTTGCACGGCTTGAAATAAAAATAGCGGCACGCGCGATAACAAGACTCCGTTGGCAAAAGCAGTCACTTGTTCTGCTTGATCAGCATGAGCCAACATGTCTATTCCCAGTGGTCCGGCATTAACGAGGGCAGCACCAAGAATGGAACCGCCAAGCAACCAACCCAGGTTCGGGGTGATCTCTGCGTAATCAGCAGGCGGCCCGTCGTCAGTCGCAAGATCTCCGCGTAACCACACAATAAGAACTCCCACAGAAGGAGAGAGAGCGACGACGAGTGCGTATGCCCCAATAGCTTTGACTCCGAGTTGCCACAGTGCAATGCAACCTAAAATGCGCACCAGACCATCTGCTCCCATGATGATTCCGTAAGCCGTAAAACGACCAGAGCCAGAGCAAATTCCGCGCGCCAAATGAACGGGCGCATAACTAATAAAAGCCAAGATCAGCGTGAACATGATCAGGTTGTGCCCTTCAAACAAATCATCTGTCAACCAAGGCCCAGCTATAAGCACAAGCACGCTAACAATGGTGAGCAGCCCAAGGACCAGTGGAATGATGCGTCGAACCACTGGTCTGCCGCCTTGACCAAGTGCACGGCGATGAGCGAGTGCGCGTCCAACTTCTTGTTCGACTGGCATAAAAAAACCAGGAGCCAAAGCAAAAGTGGCGAACCATAATGCGACGATTGGTTTGAAGTCTTCTTTGCCGAGCGCTTGCTGACCTACTTTAAAAAAAGCGTAACTTGATAATCCAGCAATCAGTAAACCAATGCCGACGGGAAGGGTTCCTTCTGGCAACGGAGTTCGAGAATTATCTACACGATTTTGTTCTGACACTTGCTCGTCTGACACCTAGTTGAGGTTAGTGGAGCGCAGACGTTATTGAGCGGTGTTCGAGCGTGCTTTGTGAGCAGTTGCCATTTCTTGGCGCAGAACCTGGATCCTTTGAAACGCAAGAACACCAAATCCGACCGCTGTGTAACCTGCCTCTTTGGCTTGTTTTACGGCGTCTGAGTCAAGGACTGCTTGTAGATCAATGTCGGTACACGTGATCTTCGAAAGATCAATTTTTTGGAGTTGCGATAAAAATGAACAGCTCATCTCTTGGAGTCTATGTTTGCATACCAATTTTAGCAAGCAGTGGACAGCCTTTAGATGCTTGATGTTTCTTGCTGTTTCGGGTATTTCTGGCTCTGCCACTAGCCTTGCAAGGGCGTGACTGAGTTTTCCGATATTGCCCCCGACGCATCTGCTGAGACAGAGCCAGTTTTGGCACCACCAGTGGTGGCAGTGGTGGTGGTGCATGAGTTAGCTGATTGCACTGCAGAGTGTTTGGACGCTTTGGGCTCGCAGGATTATCCGAACCTTCAGATTTTGGTCCTATCGACAAGCAGCGAGACGCACGAAGCGGCAACCGCCACTCTTGACATGGTTGCCAACAATGCCCCCAAGAGCGTTCTGCGTTTTATGGGCGCCAATCCTGGTTTTGGCGCGGCCTGCAACAACGTGTTGGTCATGGTTGACGGAGAGAGCGGCTTTTATTTGTTTATTCACGATGATGCCGCGCTTGCCACAGACGCAGTTTCGCGTTTGATTGAAGAGTTGTATCGATCAAATGCCGGAATCGTCGGACCAAAAGTTGTGTCATGGAACGATGCCCGTCAACTGGAGAGCGTTGGTATTGCTGTTGACCGTTTTGGAGAACGCGATTCAGTGGTGGATGCTGGAGAAATTGACCAAGAACAGCACGATGCCGTTCGAGACACATTTGTATTGCCGTCAACGTGCATGCTGATTCGTGCCGATCTCTTTAGGGCACTTGGTGGGTTCGAACCATCTCTTAGCAGCGAAAGTGCAGACCTCGATCTGTGCTGGCGCGCTCACACGACGGGGGCACGCGTCGTCGTCGTGCCAGCTGCAGTTGTCAAACATCTTCACCGCAGTATTGACAGCAATTCGCCAGAACAAATACGAATGCTGGTATCAAACGCTGAAAAAGAGCGAATTCACACGACGCTTGCACTGACTCAGGCAGCCTATTTGCCGCTTGTTATTTTGCAGTTGTTGGTTATATCTATTGCTCAACTCGTTGTTGGGGTATTTTCCGGAAGCCCATCGCGTGCGTGGGGCTCTGTTCGTTCATTGGTTACTAGTCCGTTTCATCTTTCAGCATTGAGAGCACGCCGAAAAAGAGTGCTTCACTCGCGCGTCGTGGACGATAGAGAAATCCATGCATTGCAGAGTCGCGGGAGTGCACGGTTCTCGGCCTATTTGCGTAAACGAGCACGCGTTACCGGAAAAGCAGAGGCTGAGAACAGTGCTTCAGTAGGAGATGTCGCAGTTCGACAACGCGGAACCGTTGCGTTCTGGCTGACTTTATTTATTTTGACACTCATCGGATCACGTTCGCTACTCGTGTCCGGAGTTACGCGCGTTGGTCAGTTTGTGCCGTTTATTGGCAATGGACGCGAGATGATGAGTCTGTACTCATCGGGGTGGTGGCCAGGCGCATTTGGCAAAGCAGTTAGCGCACCAACCGGAATGTCACTGAGTGCGTTTGCCGCCGCCGTCTCGTTCGGTCGGGTTGGGTTATTGCAGACATTGGCGGTCGTGGCTCTGCCTTTTATTGGGTACATCGGTGCATGGCAATTTGCATCCGTATACGCCACCCGCCGAGCACGAATTATTACTGCATTGACGTATGCGGCAGTTCCGCTTCCGTATGCGTGTATATCGATTGGGCGCTGGGGTGGACTACTTGTGTACGCCGCTTTCCCGTGGTTTGCCCACATTGCTCGTCTATTGGTGGCACATCGACCAGTGGTGGCATCATCTCGGGAAGACGCAATGGACTACTTTATGCATCGCGATCAACGAGTATTTACAAAACGAGTTGCGACTTTGACGCTGATTCTTGCAGTCGTAACGGCATTTGAAGTAGCTGTATTGATTGTCGTAGCAGAACTTGTAATCGTATGGTTTTTGGTGACATGGATTCATGGTGCAAGACTTAGAGATGCGCTGATGTGGCCTTTGATGTTTGCGATGGCAGGACTCGGTGCTCTCGTGTTGCATGCTCCCTGGCTGGAGTGGTTTGCGACAACTGCATGGTGGTCAAGAGTGTCGCGCGCACCCATTGAGGGTGGCAGAAACATTGGTCTATTAGGGCTTGCTTCATTTGACATCGGAATCTTGCCGATTACCAGAGTTGCAGTGCTACTTTTTATCCCGGCTTTTGCCTCGATATTTATTGTGCGGGGGAGTCGTGCGCCGTGGGCGTTGCGAGGCTCTCTGCTCGCCGCCGCCGCGCTCCTTGTCGCGCTCTTAGATGATCGCGCAATTTTGCCGATCCACTTTGCAGAGCCAGCCATCATGTTGGTTCCTGTGGCATTTGGGTTGAGTGTGGCAGTGGGGGCACTCGGTGCGTCAATGACCGTTGATGTTCGACATGCAAAATTCGGTTGGCGCCAACCCTTGAGCGCATTGGCAAGTCTTGCTTTTGTAATCGGAATGTTGCCCAGCACCTTGAGTTTTATTGATGGCCGATGGAACCAGACCACCACGTCGGTTATGGATTTATTAGAACAACTCCCTGCTGAGTCTGAGGCAGGCTCGTATCGAACTATTTTTTTGGGAGACGCTCGCACGCTTCCTGGTGCTCCAATCAGCATTGGATGGGGAGTGGCGTATTCAGTGATTACGGGAGCGCACATATCGACTGTTGATCTTTGGGAGCCACCACGATCACGAGCCACGGATGAAATGGCTCAAGCGGTACGAGGCATCGTCAGGGGCAATACCGCACGCGCTGGTCGACTGATTGCCCCACTCGCTGTGCGCTTCATTGTTGTTCCCATTATTGATCAAGCTGCATCTACTCGCAGTCGACAGTTACCAGTACCGCAGGGATTAATTGCGGCGCTTGGCGATCAGCTGGATCTGCGCAGGAGGTATTCATCGCCCGATCTTGTGATCTTTGAAAACTCAGCGTGGGTGCCGGTTCGTTCTACGTTGTCGACAATTGGCGCAGAGGCGAGCAAGTTGGCTGGTGCAGCATCGACAATTGCTGCTGATTTAGCAGGAGCAACTCCTGTTCTGTCGTCGACACGTCCAGATTTTGGAGCATCAGCGAAACTCGAAGAAGGTACTCTGCACTTGGCTGTTCCGTTTTCGCCCAGATGGAAACTCAAAGTTGATGCAAGACCGATAACTTCGCGCACGGCCTTTGGAACAACTACTGCCTTTGATGTACCAAGTGCTGGTAATGCTAAATTGTCGTACTCAACTTCTATTGTGCGACTACTTGCAATTTTAGCTGAGGCAGGTTTTTGGGCGGCAACAGTGTTCTTAATGCTCGTGCGTTCCCGCAAGAAAGAAAAAAATTCTACTGCGCAGATACAGACGCAGTTTGATTCGCCCGTGCTTTCATTTGGGGCTGATTCAAAATGAATATGACTGCAGCCCCACGTGCGCACAGGTTGCGCAGAATTTTTGTGGCAAGCCTTGTACTGGTATTGATTGTTGCGTTGGTATACGTTGAGTCGAAGCGTCCCGTTACACCCGAGGGGGCATCGGCGGCTCGCTCTGATCTTGATGTTTTTGCTCAGGTGCCGACTAAGTCTCGAATTAGCACCTCATGGTTTTGCCCAGGCGTAGCAGCAGGCGATGGCGTTAGCAATGGCCACGTGGTGATTGCTAATCCCACGGATATTGACATCACTGCGGCAGTCACACTGTTGAGTGACGGCAATCCAGAGCAACAGGTTGTGATTATTCCGCCACGTTCTAGAGAGAGTGTCGATCTGTTGCGCGGTCGCTCAAAGGGCGTCGTCGTGCCGGTTGTCGAAGTCATCGGGTCGCAGGGTGTCGTCGAACAACAACTTGAATTTGCAGCAGGCGACACGACGTCTCTCTGTGTAACTGCTACGTCGTCGTCATGGTTTTTTGCAGACGGTTTCACGCTAGAAGGATCACGGGAGCGACTGATATTGGCAAACCCATTTCCGGAAAGTGCCGTTGTAAATATGTCGTTTTCTACCGTTGATGGACAAAGACGACCAACGGCATTACAGGGATTCATCATGCCAGCGCGCTCTGTAAAAAGTTTTGACATGACCAAAGAGGGTGCGAACGAAGAACAACTTTTGGCAATCGAGGTGCGTGCGACTACAGGTAAAATCATCGCTTCACGAGCCCAGCATTATTTGGGTGGAGGCCGACTCGGTTACAGCACAACCTTAGGTATTCCACTAGCGAGCAGCAAATGGTGGTTTGCCGGCGGACAAACTGCCACAAATGCGATCGAGAAACTTGTGCTCTACAACCCTGGCGAAGAAGACATTGTGGTCGACGCAGTCTTTTTGAATCAAGAATTAAATGCAACGGCTGATTCTTCTGGTCCAGTTCCGCCGCTTGGAGCAACCTCCATCGCAGTGCCTGCTGGCGAAGTCGTATCGCTAAATACCGAGTCAGCTGCTTCACTACCAAAAGGCGCTCACGGAATAGTGCTCTCAACATCCAACGGCGCTGGCTTTGTGGCCGAGCATGCATTTAGCAAACAAACAAAATCAAGCGCATTTACCGCACTAACTCAAGGAACGCCCGATGGCCTGACTTCACGTGTGTGGTGGATTCCAACTGGAGTTACTCCAGATTCGCGTGACGCATTATCAATTCTTAACACCAGCAGCGAACCAGCATTCTTCAGTGTTGTTGCCATCGGACCTGGTGGAGAGTTTCCGTTAACCGGATTGTCAGATGTTGCATTGCCTCCTGCGGGTGTGATCAACGTGTCGTTCCCTGCAGATGTGACGGATGGTCAACTCATTGTGCGCAGCACAGAACCTGTCGTAGTTCGTCGGCAACTCAATCGCGGACATGGTCTCGTTGGATTTAGTTCTGTCTTGGCATTGCCGCAACGCGGAACGCGATGATTCGAGTTCTTTTAGCAGCACTTGTCGGAGGTGCCGCATTCATCATTGCGGCTATTATTCGCCACAGACAACCTGATGCGCCCACGCAAGGTGCACATCGGTTGCCCACTCAACTTGATCGGGCAGATTTTTCACAGCACAGAGCACCCTGGATTGTTGTGGTGTTCACATCGGCAACATGTAACACGTGTGCCGATGTTTTGTCAAAGGCCGTTGTTGTCAAGTGTGCTGATGTAGATGTTGTTCATGTTGAATTCCCGACTGATGAGGCAATGCATAAGCGCTACAAGATTGACGGTGTTCCGGCTTTAGTCGTGGCAGATAAAGGTGGTGTGGTTCGTGCTGGCTTTTTGGGACCAGTGAAGGCTCAAGATTTGTGGGCAGCAATTGCTGAATGTCGACAACCTGGTTCTTCTCCGGAGCCTGAATTGGGAAAACTTTTAAATTAGTCTCCGAATGTTGCTGGAGTATCAGTGGATACAACGGCGTCATCGAGTGCTGTCTGAATGAGACGAGCGACAGTCGCTCCGTCGATTGTTTCGTGCTCAAGTAGTGCCTCGGCAACAAGCATGAGTCCTTTGCGATGTTTTGTCAGAACCTCGTGAGCACGTTGTTCTTGTTGGCGCAAGATTCGAGCGATTTCGTCGTCTACGAGTCGAGCCGTGTTGTCGCTGTATTCGCGACCACTCGTCAGTAAGTCTTCACCCATGAATACTTGCTGCTGACCGTTCCATGCCATCGGGCCGATCTGGTCTGACATTCCCCACTCGCGCACCATGCGACGCGCGATTGACGTGGCTTGCTCAAGATCGTTGGCAGCTCCGCTGTTGAGATTGCCAAAAACAATCTTTTCAGCGACGCGACCACCCATTGCTTTACAGATCACATCTTCAAAGTACTCGCGTGAGTATGTGTGGCGTTCTTCGGGCAGAGACCATGTGATGCCAAGAGCCACACCGCGGGGCAAGATGGTGACCTTGTGCAGCGGATCGCTGTGTGGCAAAACTGTTGCGAGCACGGCATGTCCACCTTCGTGAAATGCAGTGGCCCGACGTTCTTCTGCATTGAGCACGAGGCTTTCGCGGCGAGCACCCATCACAACCCGATCACGGGCATTTTCGAAGTCGATGTGTTCTATTTCTTTTGATCCGCGTCGAACAGCAAATAGGGCTGCTTCGTTGACCAAGTTGGCAAGATCGGCGCCGCTCATCCCAGGTGTGGCTTTTGCCATCATTTCTAGATCAGAATTAGCACTCATCCGCTTGTCGCGGGAATGTACTTTCAAAATTGCTAGACGTTCGTCACTTTCTGGAAGGGGGACGATGATTTGGCGATCGAATCGACCAGGACGAAGTAACGCCGGATCAAGAATATCAGGTCGGTTCGTCGCGGCAAGCACAACAACGCCCTCTGTGGTTTCAAAACCATCCATCTCGGCGAGCATTTGGTTAAGTGTTTGTTCGCGTTCGTCGTGACCGCCACCCAAACCTGCGCCACGCTTGCGACCGATCGAATCGATCTCGTCAACAAAAATAATTGCTCGACCCATTTTGCGTGCTTGGGCAAAAAGATCACGAACACGACTTGCGCCGACTCCGACGAACATCTCCATGAAGTCAGAACCTGTCACTGACAAAAAGCCGACTCCAGCTTCGCCGGCAACAGCGCGTGCAAACAGCGTCTTGCCAGTTCCGGGAGGGCCTATGAGGAGAATTCCCTTGGGCACACGAGCACCGATTTCTTTGAAGCGCTCTGGCATGCGCAGAAAGTCAACGACTTCTTTGATCTCGAGTTTGACCCCCTCGTATCCGGCGACATCGGCAAATGTAGTGCCTGGTTTGTCAGCCTGATATGGCTTGGCACGACTACGTCCGACTGACATGATGCTTCCGGCTTGACCCATGGCACGTTTTTGCATCCACATAAAGATGCCGACGATGAAAATAAACGGAAGGAAAATTGGAATAAGGCTTGTGAGCCAATTTGCTTGAGGGGTTTTATAGTCGTAGTCAACCCCGCGCGCTTTAAGCAATTGTTCGTCACCATCACTTAGCGACATCGCGCCAGTTGTTGAGAATTTTGTCCCGTTGGTCAATGTTCCGCTGATCACATTTGATGTGTTGTTGATTGAGACACGCTTGACGTCGCCTTTGTCTACGAGAACAAGAAATTCTGTATATGTGACTTTGGTGCCAGCTGATGAGGACATGAAGCGGGAGCCAAATGCCAGCACCAGTACAACTCCAAGTACGACCCAGAGTGACCATCGCGGAACGGGCGGCTTATCTGATTTGTCCGATTTTGGACCACTAGATTTCTTGGAGCCAGTGAAGCGCGAAAATGGGCTACCCGAACCCCGAGGCGTTGGCGACGGAGGTGGGGGTGGTGGGGGTAGATTGCTCATGCTCGCATTCTATGGCAGAGGTGACCGCTTGTCCCCGTGTGGCACCATCTAAGGCATTACCGTTGTCAGAATGGCTCGTCAATGTTCTCGCAGTGGATGCGCAGGTACCGCCCACGTCACTCTTTCGTACCAATACGCCAGATCATTGGTATGGCTTGATGATCTGAGTCCCGAACGAGATCCGCACTCCTATGACATGTGTGACCAGCATGCCGCACGCACGACACCGCCTTCTGGCTGGCGTCTCCAGGATCGACGCCATCGAGTAAATATGCAAGAAACAAATCGCCTCGCGGGGTAACGCTCTATGGAGCATCCCCGAATTCCTTTTTCTCGTGCCGTCGTGGTGTGGGGGGCTAGTTACATTGTTTCAAACATCTTGGCCCTACTTTTGTTTTCGATATCTGGGCTCAGCAAGGGTGAACCCACTCCTATTTGGTTAGTGGCTGCAACATCTCTAGCGCTGTGGGTTCCCATCGTCGCTGGCGTGCAGTTTTTGGGCAATCGTTTTGGTCTCGGCAATATTCGACACGATTTTGGCATTATTTTTTCGTGGCGCGATGCATGGGGAGTTCCTGCCGGGGTGGCGAGTCAGTTGCTTCTTGTGACAGCAGTGACATGGCCGTTCACGCAATGGTTTCCGGATCAATTTTCAAGTGACAAAATAGAGCAGCGGGCTCGCGATTTAATTGACGTTGCTCACGGAGGTTGGATCATAGTTTTGGCACTCATTGTGATAATCGGTGCGCCCTTTGTCGAAGAACTTACATATCGCGGTCTTTTACAAGGAAGCCTGGCGCGACTAATTTCACCGCGAATCGCGTTGGTAATCATCGCTGCATTTTTTGCCGTTATACATCTATCTGTCGTAGAGATACCTGGTTTATTTGTGTTTGCGATTGTGTTGGGGTTGATGCGTGAGCGGACTGGCGCATTAGGACTGTGTATGGTTACTCATGCGGCATTTAATGCCACTGGGCTAGTCTTATTGGCATTGACTTAAGGAACCAATGAATTCTCAAGGCATTGACAGATCAATAAAAATGTCTCACGATGATATTGATGCCGTCGATCTGAACAAAAATGAGTTCGCACTGACGTTGAAGTCAGTCACCACAACCGCCATCATTGTCGGTGCTGTTTTGATGCTGCTTTCAACAGTTCATCCCGAACTTATTTTGCGCAACAACACGCCGACTGGTGGCGACATGGGGGCGCATGTGTGGGGCCCTGCGTATTTGCGCGACGTACTGATCCCGCACTGGCGCGTCACTGGATGGAGCATGGATTGGTATGCCGGACTACCGACGTATCGCTTTTATATGGTTGTCCCAGCATTGATGATGGTGTTGCTCGATGTCGTCCTCCCATACGGCATCGCATTTAAAATTATTGTTGTTCTTGGCATTGTCACTCTTCCGATCTGCATGTGGGCAATGGGCAAGCTCGCTCGTCTGGTGTATCCGATTCCAGAACTTCTTGCTGTGGCGGCAGTCTTGTTTTTATACGACGAAAGTTTCACGATCTACGGCGGCAACATCGCATCCACGATGGCTGGAGAATTTTCTTTCTCGATTGCTTTTGCTATTGCGTTCTTGGCTCTTGGTCTCTTTGCACGAGGACTCCATGACGGTAAGTATCGAGGTTTAGCGGCATTGGCCATTGCTTTGAGTGCACTGAGTCATGGCATTGTCCTCATCTTTGTATTTTGTGGAGTCGGGCTAATGCTTTTGCTACGCCTAGATCGACAAAGGTTGCGGTACGGAGTCACAACAATCGGAACCGCGTTGCTGTTGTCGGCATTTTGGGTTGTGCCGTTTTTGGGCGGACATTCGGTTATGACTGACATGAAATATGAACCAAGACCAAGTGGCGGCAATGATTCTTTATGGAAGATGCTTTTTCCACTTGCGCCAGCATGGAACATGTTGCTCGTCTGCCTCTCTGTTGTGGCGTTCGTGGCGTCTGTCAAGCATCGGCGGTTCATGGGCATATGGATGGGCTTGTACAGCATCATTTTGATGATCGGTGTCAAGGTTGCACAAAATAGTTTGCCCATCATTGGCCTTTTATGGAATCCACGATTGTTGCCGTTTGTCTATGTCTTGAGATACATGCTGGCCGTCATTGGCGCTTATGAGGTGCTTGCATTTATAGTTAGATTTGTGCGGCTTCAGCGGTATGCACGTTCGGTTATCGCTCACCCTCAAGTCGATAGCGGTGGCGAAGAATTATCGCAACTTACGCGGCCATCTCTGGCGATGAGTATCAATTCGTCAACGCGAGTGTTGTGGATGGTGACGCTCTTCGCGCTCATCGTGCTGGGATTTAGATATCAACAACTTCCGGGTGGACGATTCGTGACGTCGGGCTCCAAGACGAAATACGCGTGGGGACCTATTCAGATGCCGGCATCTCGCGGATTTTCGGATGGATGGGCGCGCTGGAACTTTGAAGGGTACGAAGGCAAAGCCTCGTATGGTGAATATCACGGCATTGTGCAAACGATGCAAAAGCTCGGTGATGATTCTGCACACGGTTGTGGGCGTGCCGTGTGGGAGAACAATGGAGAACTCAATAAATACGGAACCACGATGGGTCTGATGTTGTTGCCATTTTGGACAAAAGGGTGCATCGCTTCGATGGAGGGATTATTTTTCGAAGCTGCCGGAACCACCCCGTATCATTTCGTCACTGCCGCAGCAGTATCAAAACAAAGCAGCAATCCAGTGCGTGAACTGCGCTATGACGACAATAATGCAGCCAAAGGAGTTCCGTATTTGCAGCAACTTGGCGTGCGGTATCTCATGGTATTTACTCCTCAAGCGATAGCCCAAGCAAAGACGCAGGAAGCGCTCTCAGAAGTTGGCGTGTCTGGACCATGGCATGTTTATGAAGTTGCCAACACGCAACTTGTGGTGCCCCTGACAACACAACCAGTTGTAGTTGCTAAGCGTGCAGGAGACCAACGAGAACGTTGGCTTGAACTTGGTATGTCGTATTTTCAGCACACCGATGAGTGGGATGCCCTGCCAGTGGCGAATGGTCCAAAGTCTTGGCAACATATCGAGGTTGAGGCAGATATTGAACGCCGTCAAGGCGAGACAGGCGAACCCAGTCGTCGCGTTGACATAGTTGTGCCTAGCGCCGATACCAAGATTGCCCCTGTATCTGTTGAGCCAGCAATTGTGACAGAAGTAAAAATAGATAACGAAGCGATTTCGTTTCATGTTGACAAAATTGGAGTACCAGTGTTGGTGCGGGTGAGTTACTATCCCAACTGGAAGTCGCATGGTGCATCAGCTCCAGTGCGTGCGGCACCCAACATGATGGTCGTCATCCCAACAAAAAATAATGTTCGACTCACGTATGGCTCATCGAGAACCGACAAATTGGCGTATTTACTGACATTTATCGGAATCGGAGTCGTGGTCTTTTTTATTCGCCGACCGCTTCGCTACGGGGTGGCGATGCCTCCTCGCGACTAGTGTTGTTTGGGATGTCACAAACAGACCCAAGCGTTCTTGATGAGATCATTAAGGCGTACGACATTCGCGGAACCACGCCTCATCAATTTAATGAAGAAGTAGCGTTTGCTCTTGGGGTGGGTTTTGCAACCTTCACGCAGGCCAGTACGGTGCTCGTGGCGCGCGATATGCGCGCTACCGGAGAATCCCTCGCACACGCTTTTTCTGAAGGAGTGATGTCGTGTGGTCTCGACATTATGCATCTTGGTCTTGCCAGTACTGACTTGTTGTATTTTGCTGCCGGTCGACTAAATGCGCCAGGTGCAATGTTTACTGCATCCCATAATCCGGCCGAATACAACGGAATCAAATTCTGTTTGTCTGGTGCTCGACCCGTAGGAACAGATACTGGACTTGCAGAGATCAAAGAAATAGCACGTGCCGTGATGACTGGTCATGCGCCGCGCAATGCGATAACACCAGGTTCTGCCAGCTCACAAGATCTGTTACCGGCATTTGCCGATCATGTGGTGTCTTTTGTCGATACGGATGCATTGCGTCCGATGCGTGTTGTCGCCGATACCGCAAATGGGATGGGTGGACTTATTGTTCCAGTCGTATTTGAGCGTTTGCCAATGATGGAAATTGAAGTGATGTATCCAGAACTTGACGGATCATTCCCAAATCATCCTGCAGACCCAATACAAACTGCAAACCAAAAAGATCTGATGGCGCGCGTCACTGCTGGTGGATTTGATATTGGTCTTGCCTTTGACGGCGATGCTGACAGGGTTTTTGTTGTAGATGAACTTGGTAAGGGCATCTCCGGAAGTACAACGACAGCAATGTTGGCGGCTGCAATGTTACGAACTAATCCAGGCGCAACAATCTTGCACAATATTATTTGCTCACGCGCGGTTCCAGAGATCATCCGCGAACATGGTGGCGTGCCTGTGCGTACCAAAGTGGGTCATAGCAACGTCAAGCAAGTTATGGCCGAGACGGGTGCAGTGTTTGGCGGCGAGCACTCAGCGCACTATTACTTCTTGGATAACTTTCGGGCGGACAGCGGCATCATTGCGGCAATGCTGGTGCTCGCCGAGATCAGTAGATCAGGGCAACCATTGTCAGTAGTGCGCCAGCCCTTCGAGCGGTACGAAGCAAGCGGAGAGATCAATACAAGTGTCAACGACACAACCGAAGTCATCGGTCGCATAGCAAAGAGTTATAGTTCACTTCCTCAAGACACCCTTGACGGACTGACCGTGGACGGTGGGGATTGGTGGTTCAATCTGAGGCCCTCTAATACAGAACCCCTCTTGCGCCTCAATCTTGAAGCCCCGACGCGAGATATGTGCGATGAGCGTGTGGCAGAGGTACTCGCTCTTATTACCGCCTAAGATAAAGATATGAGTATTGACCGCGCACTATTAGACATCCTTGCTTGCCCTCAGGACAAAGGCGCGTTGTTTTATATTGAGGCCGAATCATTTTTGTACAATCCGCGACTACACATCAAGTATTCCGTGCGCGACGGAATCCCGGTGATGCTGATCAACGAAGCAGAGACCGTTACCAATGACGAAAATGACCGCATTATGGGTCTTGTTGTATCGGGCGGGCTAAAACCCACCTTTGGCTGATTCGTCAGTTATGATTAAGCATTGTTCGGGCTGACTCGATTGGAGCCAGTAGGCCCCAGCCCGACGTCTCACGGTTGAGGTGTCTTTTATTGCGCCTCAATTCCATGTACGTCAAAGGAGTTCAAATGTCAACATTCGCCACCCGTCGTGATTATCGCGTCGCCGATCTCAGTCTTGCCCCATTTGGTCGCAAAGAAATCCATCTTGCAGAGCACGAGATGCCAGGTCTTAGATCGTTGCGCAAAGAGTACGGCACAATCAAGCCGCTTACTGGTACGCGCATTTCTGGTTCGTTGCACATGACGATTCAGACTGCAGTACTGATTGAAACCCTTGTCGAACTCGGAGCAGAAGTCCGTTGGGCAAGTTGCAATATTTTTTCTACGCAAGACCACGCTGCTGCGGCAATTGTTGTTGGTCCAGAAGGAACCATGGAAGAGCCCAACGGTGTTCCAGTATTCGCCTGGAAAGGTGAAACACTAGAAGAGTATTGGTGGTGTACTGACCAGATGATGACATGGCCAGATGGCGATGGACCAAACATGATTCTTGATGACGGCGGCGATGCAACGATGCTGGTACACAAGGGAGTTGAGTTTGAAAAAGCTGGAGAGGTTCCAGATCCGACAACTGCATCTAACCCCGAATTCGCAATTGTGCTTGGCCTTTTGCAGCGTTCGCTCAAACAAGATCCCAAGAAGTGGACCACAATGGCGGCAGGAATCAAGGGAGTCACCGAAGAGACCACAACTGGAGTAAAGCGTCTCTACAAGATGGCTGAAAAAGGCGAACTCTTGTTTCCGGCAATCAATGTCAACGACAGTGTGACCAAGAGTAAGTTTGACAATCTCTACGGATGCCGACACTCATTGATCGACGCTATAAATCGCGCGACAGACGTCATGATTGCTGGTAAATCTGCCGTGGTCTGTGGCTACGGAGACGTGGGTAAAGGCTGTGCTCAGAGTTTGCGCGGTCAAGGAGCACGTGTTGTTGTAACCGAGATCGACCCAATCAACGCATTGCAGGCGGCGATGGAGGGCTACCAAGTCAGCACACTCGAAGACGTTATTAGCGACATTGATATTTTTGTAACGGCTACTGGCAATCAGGCCATCATCACCGCTGAGCACATGGGCAAGATGAAACACAATGCAATCGTGTGCAATATCGGCCACTTCGACAACGAAATCGACATGGCAGGTCTGGCGCGCAGTGGAGCAACTCGCGACGAACTCAAACCTGGTACTGACTTGTGGACATTCCCAGATGGGCATGCCGTCATTGTGTTGGCAGAGGGACGTCTCGTAAATCTGGGATGTGCAACTGGGCATCCAAGTTTTGTGATGAGTTGTTCGTTTAGCAATCAAGTTATTGCCCAGATTGAGTTGTTCAAAAACACCAAGAATTACCCGCTAGGTGTCTATGTTTTGCCAAAGCATCTTGATGAAAAAGTTGCGATGGCGCATCTCGAAGCACTTGGCGTCAAGTTAACCAAGCTCACTGATGAGCAAGCTGACTATATGGACATGAATCCGACTGGTCCATTTAAGGCTGAGCACTACCGCTACTAGATGTCTCTTGCATTCGGAACCATCTGAGTGTGACATTAACCATTGGGCCGATTCCGAAGGCGAACATAAATGTGCCAACGCCAATTTGGCCGCCAAGAAATAAACCAACCACCATCACGGTTATTTCTACAAGCGTGCGCGCTAGACGTACGCTGATTCCGAATCGTCGATGCAGGCCAACCATCAGACCGTCGCGTGGACCAGTGCCTAATTCAGCGCCAATATACAATCCACTTCCGATGGACACTAGAACAATTCCGATAATGACATAGGAGATTCGGATTGCTAGAACACGGGTGTCTGGCAACAGATCTTGGGCAATATTTTCAACGAGACCAATCTCGAATGCATTCATGACTGTGCCGATGCCTGGTCGTTGGCGAAGTGGAATCCATAGCACCAAGAGACTGAACCCGAGAAGAATGATGATGGTTCCGAGTTCAATCCCGGTGTGCTCGGAGATGCCCTGATGCAACATGTCCCACGGGGCAAGCCCGAGCCCTCCATCTACAAAACAGGCGATTCCGGTTCCAAAGAAGGCCAAGCCCGCTGCACATCGTGTGATGCGTTCAAAAA
>SHUT01000051.1 GCA_009691255.1 Ilumatobacteraceae bacterium | reverse complement strand
GTTCTGGCTCAACTTGCCGATTATCTCGGCTCACCGATGAACGTGGAGTTGTGCCGTCAACTCACGGTGGCGCGGGCCGATCTCGAAGATTGGCAATATTCTCTTTTATTAGATATCACGAGTGGCGTGCAAGAAGTTCTTGCCCATCCGGAATTGATTGAGGGTCGAGAAGGATCTGTCGAAGCAGTTCGACGCAATGCTGCCATCGCTCTTGCCGATAATGACCTGGTGCGTCAAAGAATCACAAACGCCTCAGCGAGCTACATACTGGCCCACGAAGCTGACGTGATTGTTCGTCACGCAATGCTTGTCGAGCCAGCCCCTCGCCAGCGGAGAGTGCGTGTATCGGTTGCGCCCACCACTCGCAGCAACGAATGGACAATCGATATTGTGACCCGAGATATGAATGGACTACTCTCGCGAATTGCTGGAGTACTCGCCGATAACGGATTAGAAGTCATGAGCGCTGATCTTGCAACTTGGCCAGATAGTGCGGTTTTAGACACATTTATCGTGCAGTCGGCCCAGCGACCAAGCGCACATATGTTGTCGTTTGAGATTGAGCGAAGCATGCGGGGCCGAGTCGGTGCACCGCGACGATTGCAAGTCGGAATTAGTAAAGGACTAACCATCGATTTCAATCAACATGCTCATCCATGGCACAGCCTTGTCACAGTTTCTGGATCTGATCAACATGGTCTCTTGCAGTCCCTTGCCGCAACGTTTGCTCGTGCTGGAATCAGCGTGCATCACGCAACAATCTCGACCGATAACGGCATCGTCACCGACAGGTTCGAGGTCTCTGATCGTCTTGGCCGCAAGGTACGCGATTCTGCAATCGCCAAAGTTGAGCAATCACTGTACTAAGTGTTTTAGCAATGTTTCAGGGCGTACAAAATTGCCACACGCTTAAAACATTGAGGTATTAGATCTGAAATCGTCGGTCTGGATCTTGGCGAAATGGGAGTCCTGGCTTATCCAGAGTTCAGCGGAAGCCACTGAACTTTTCGATCATTTCTGCCTAGATCTTCGCGTCAAACGGACCTGTGCGCCAATCCCCACAGACGGACAGGTCCGTTCTTCATCCATAGACAGTCACATGGACGAAACATTATGGCAACAATCATCTTTTAGTGTTAGGCCCGTAAAGCAGTTCGAACGAAAGATGGAAGAACAATGAAAATTTTGCTCGCAGACATTGATACAGGCGCAACTGCCTGGGTGCTCATCTCGACGGCTCTCGTCGCGTTTATGACGCCCGGCCTTGCTTTTTTCTATGGCGGGATGGTTCGTTCCAAGAACATGCTCGGCATGTTGATACAGAACTTTTTCGCAATGGGATTAATCAGTGTGATTTGGGCTGCGGTCGGATTCAGTTTGGCTTTTGGCGGCAGTGGTCAATTCATCGGAAACCTGGACTTTGTTTTCATGAAAGATCTTGCCAAGATTGCCGAGCTTCCTGGGTACACCGGTGACTTTGGTCTTGTCATTCCGATACTGGCATTTTTTGCATATCAGATGATGTTCGCCGTCATCACACCGGCACTCATCACCGGTGCAACTGCTGATCGTATGAAGTTCAGCGCGTATGCAGTACTGATTGGTGTGTGGAGCATTCTTGTGTATCCAATCGTCGCTCACTGGGTCTTTAGTCCAAATGGTTGGCTGTTTAAGCGTGGTGCATTGGACTTTGCCGGTGGTGCAGTGGTTCATATCAATGCTGGTGCTGCTGCGCTCGCAGTCGTGCTTGTCTTGGGCAAGCGACGAGGCTGGCCACGTGACGCAATGCCACCACACAACTTGCCATTCACGATGTTAGGGACCGGAATTTTGTGGTTCGGATGGTTTGGATTCAATGCTGGTTCTGCACTCGGCGCAAACGGCCTTGCAGCCCAAGCCTTGGTTAACACACACCTAGCCGCCGCATCAGCAATGTTGGTGTGGTTGGTCGTCGAAAAATTACGTGCTGGTCATGCGACGTCACTTGGTGCGGCATCAGGTGCGGTGGCCGGGCTTGTTGCTATTACGCCGTGCGCAGGTTTTGTTGGCGGCGCATCACCACTGATTATCGGCGGAATCGCTGGTGGCGTGTGTTACCTGTGTCTATCCCTTAAAACAAAGTTCGGTTTTGATGACAGTCTTGACGTGATTGCAGTCCACCTCATTGGCGGAATCGTGGGCGCGATGTTGCTTGGCGTCTTTGCTGATACTGCCGTCAACTCACTTGGGGCAGATGGACTGTTCTTGGGTGGGGGCGCTTCACTTCTTGGTGATCAATTCATCACCGTCGTTGCGACAATGGTGTTCTCTTTTGTGGTAACCGGAATCGCCGCTATCGCGATTGATCGAACTATCGGCCTACGCGTTAGCACAGAGGACGAGCTAATCGGACTAGACCAAAGCCAGCACGCCGAGACTGCATACCAGTCGTGACGCACTATTGTTTCTACCAACAGGAGATAAGCACATGAAACTCATAACCGCAGTCATCAAACCTTTCAAGGTAGACGATGTCAAAGATGCCCTAAAAACTGCAGGCGTGCAGGGAATGACCGTGACAGAGGTCAAGGGTTTTGGACGGCAAGGCGGTCACACTGAGACATACCGCGGAGCCGAATACCAGATTGACCTTGTTCCAAAGGTTCGCATCGAACTCGTCGTTGACGATTCGGTGGCCAACAACATTGTGGATGTGATTCGTCAGGCCGCGTCGACTGGCAAGATCGGTGACGGCAAAATCTGGGTCACCACAGTCGAACAGATTGTGCGCATTCGCACAGGCGAACAAGGTTCTGACGCCATCTAGAACTGTCCTGCAGTCAACTTGTGGTGCAATAGAGAACTCCACCTCATGACCACCTAATCTTGCACCTATGACAATGACAAGTGCCGCCCCCGCCAAGGCAGAGCGCTGGACAGCGCAGTGGAAAGAACTCTACGAAGAGGTAATCAACACGGGGCTCTGCACAGGGTGTGCTGGATGTGTTGTGACATGTCCGCATGACGTCATTGGCTACGAGCACGAAGAAGGCAAATACAAGCCGTTTCATATCGAAGAAGAACTCGGTCTTGATAATTGCATCCACGGAGAAAAGGGTTGCACCACCTGCACTCGTGCGTGCCCCCGATTTAGGCATTGGGAATCATCGGCGGACATGCATCTCTTTGGTCGCACTCGCGAGCCAGATGAGATGGCTGGTATTTGGAGGCAACTTCTTCTCACTCGTGCCACCGACAAAGTGCAACACGAAAAAGGCCAGGACGGTGGTTTTGTTTCAGCGATGTTGATTTGGTTACTCAAAAATGACTACATCGATGGCGCGCTCGTGAGTGGGGTCGAAACAGACGATGCATGGAAAGCCAAACCAGCCGTCGTGCGTACCCCTGAAGAAGTTTTAGCGACTGCCGGGAGTCGCTATACATACTGCGCCAATCCACTTGCGCTCGTTGAGGCCAAAGAACTTGGACTAAGTCGACTTGCGCTCGTCGGAATGGGATGCCAGACATCATCACCGCCCGTAATGTGGGACCGCAAGGCCGGCAAAGTATCTCGTCCGTTCTTGTTTACGGTTGGATTGTTGTGTTCAAAGACATTTGACGACGCAATTTTTTCTGAACTCTTTGAAGCCAAATATGGTTTGAAAAAACAAGACATGGTCAAGATGAACATCAAGGGTGTTTTTCAGATTTGGATGAAAGACGGCTCGTACCACGAGATCAATCTCAAAGAATGTCATCAATGGACAAGAGAGGGCTGCAAGACATGCCCCGACTTTGCTGCCGAGCATTCTGATATCGCAACTGGTGGTATCGGAGCAGACAACGACTGGACACTAACAATCGTGCGTACCGAACTCGGCGAAGAAGTCATCAATCGGATGATTGCCGATGGCGTAATCAGCGCCCGTCCAGCACAAGAAGACGAAGTAGCAATGAAACTTCTTCGCACCCTTTCAATAGTTAGCCGTCGTCGTTGGCCAGAGTGGGCCGACAAAGAACCAAGCGTCGGAGTGCCACCACCAAAGAAAAAAGTAGTTGCTCCAGCAGAAGATCCAGCAGAAACTCCAAAGGAAGGTGGCTGACATGCCCTTGCATCCTCAAGCTACTTTGATATTTGACATGCTCGCCGAAATCGGCGGTCCAGCGATGGACGAATTGAGCGCCGTCGAGGCTCGCGAGATGTATGAGAGCAGACGAGTTCCTGCTACCGAGCATGTTCACCACATGCGTGATCTAGATGCAGACGGAGTGAACTGTCGCCTCTACCGTCCTAATGACAACACCAATTTAGGATTACTGGTCTATTTTCATGGCGGCGGCTGGGTGATCGGTGATCTTGAATCACATGATGCAATCTGTCGCAGTTTGTGCAATAAATCTGGCATTGCAATCCTTGCAGTTGACTACAGACTTGCTCCAGAGCACAAGTTTCCTGCGGCGATAGAAGATGCAACGACGGTTACCCGATGGGCACATACCAATGCGGTGTCACTTGGTTGCAACCCCGAGCGCATTGCAGTAGGCGGAGACAGTGCTGGTGGAAACTTGGCAGCTGTCGTAGCCCAACTTCAACTCGTGCCATTGGTTTTTCAGTTGCTTATTTATCCTGTCACTGATGCCCGTATGGCCACATCTTCTTATGAAGAAAACAAGAACGGCCCACTCCTCACGCGCGCTGGCATGGCGTGGTTCTTCGATCACTACATCGGTGGCGTAACCAACGACATCGACCCACGTGTTTCGCCGATCATGGCATCTGATGACGTGATAGCAGGCACTCCCCCAGCGTTGGTGATTACGGCAGAGTTTGATCCGTTACGCGACGAAGGCGAGCAATACGCCGCGCGTTTAGCCGCTAACGGAGTCCCGACGAGTCTCGTTCGATATTACGGAATGTTTCACGGATTTCTCTCGATGGCTGATTTTCTAGATGACGGTCGTGCGGCTCACGCTCATGCTGCGTCACTGATGTCGTCTGTACTGAATCGCTGACGTTTGTGGATGCCGGAATACTGCGCGATGCCCTAACAGTCGTTGCGGGGGTCGGTACCGGCATCATGTCTGGAACATTTGGCGTTGGTGGCGCTGTCATCAGCACGCCAGCGATTCGGGCACTTGGATGTAGCGCGGCGATGGCGATTGGAACAACGCTGCCATCACTACTGCCGGGCGCTGTTTCTGGATCACTCAAATATGCTCCGCAGAAACTCGTGCGCTGGAACGTCGTTAAAACAACTGTTCCTGCCGGAGTAATCGTCTCCATAATCGGTGCTCGAACTGCAGATCTACTGCCTGGTGATGGGCACCCACTCATGATTCTGACCGCACTTATTTTAATGTGGAGCGCTACTGGGCTCATTCGTGGGGGAGAGACTCAAGATCTTGCAAATATAGAACAAGCCAAAGAAAATTCGTCAACAACTATGCATGCAATCGGCGTTGGCATTATCGCAGGAGGACTGTCAGGTTTGCTGGGTGTTGGTGGAGGCATCGTGATGGTGCCACTTTTCAAAAAATGGCTCGCACTTCCGATGAAAAATGCAATCGCAACAAGCCTGATTTGTGTTGGATTCTTTGCAGTTCCTGGCACCATTACGCACACTCTGCAAGGTGGTGTCGACTGGCGTTATGCGCTGTTACTCACAATCGGAGTAATACCTGGAGCACCACTTGGTGCCAAACTGGCGCTGAGCCTGAGTGATCAGAAGTTGCGCAGAGTCTTTGGAATATTTCTGGCATGCATCGCTCTTATATACGGCGGTTCAGAAATAGTCTCGTTACTTCGCAACTAGAAATTTCGCACGACCAAAAACGTCGTCCAGCATTGATTCAGTCAGCGTGCCGGTAAATGTATTTTGTTGGCTCGGATGATACGAACACAACAACGTGACTCCAGACGGTGCGATTGCTTCTGTGCCATGCCCGAACTTTGGTCGTGGCTTGACACCAAACTGCGCGCTAGCCGCAATATATGCAAACGAGCCCAAACACACGACGACACCAAGATTAGGAAGCAATGCAATCTCACGATCTAAAAATGTGGAGCAGGCATCTCGTTCTTCTGGTAACGGTTTATTGTCTGGAGGAGCGCAACGAACTGCCGAAGTTACCCACGCGTCGATTAGGGCAAGACCATCGCCTAGACCTACAGAATTCTCTTGGTTGGCAAAACCTGCCCGATGCATGGCCCGATATAACCAATCCCCCGAACGATCGCCAGTGAACATTCGACCAGTGCGATTTGCGCCGTGCGCAGCAGGCGCTAGTCCCATCACGAGCAGATGAGCTAGTGGATCTCCAAATCCAGAAACGGGCTTCCCCCAATATTGTTCGTCTCGAAATGAGGCCCGCTTTTCGACGGCCACTTGCTCGCGCCACTGCACCAACCGTGGACACATGCGACACGACGCAATTTCAGCATCTAGTTTTTTCATTGTGTCCACCACCACACGATAGGTGCCTCACCCACTAGATTGAACATTGCATGGCTGCTCGCAAAAAGACCCCTCACCCGCAGTCAACGCTGATTATCTTGGTGCGCCATGGGCAGACTCCCACAACCGGAAAAATTCTTCCTGGTCGTGCTGCTGGACTGCGCCTTGCCGACTCCGGCATCGCTCAGGCTCAAGGCGCCGCTGACCGCATTGCCAAGTTGCCCCGCGTTGATGCGATCTATTCTTCGCCACTTGAACGCGCCAGAGAGACAGCAGCTCCAATCGGCAAAGCCCTAAAACAGCGTGTACTGATCGACAAAGGGTTGCTGGAGTGTGATTTTGGTGATTGGACTGGCGCCAAATTATCTGCGTTAATGAAAAAACCAGAGTGGTCAACAGTGCAACGTGCCCCGAGCACCTTCACGTTTCCAAACGGAGAAAGTTTCACAGACATGCAAGCCCGAATTGTGTCAGCGCTTGACAAGATTCGGGCAAAACATGCAGGTGGAGTCGTGGTTTGTGTGTCACATGCAGATCCGATTAAAGCCGCTGTCGCCCATGCAATGGGCACTCACCTCGATTTGTTTCAGCGCATTGTGGTGAGCACATGCTCAATTAGCGCTGTTGCGTACTCAAGTTTTGGTCCAGTTGTTCTTACTGTGAATTCCACTGGCGGATCTCTTGCAGATTTGCGACCAAGTTGATGAGGGGGCAACAAAGATGAGTTTCTTTTATGAGTTTGATGAAGTAGAGGTGTTTGCAACTGGTGCCATCGGTGCACCCGGAAATAGAACATTTTTTATGCAAATCGGCGTCACCGATCAATTGCTGACAGTGAAATGCGAAAAACTTCAAGTTGCCACGATTGCCCAATACTTGCGCAATATTCTTTCTGATCTTCCAGAAATTATTGTCGCCACTGGCATGGGCAATTTAGTTAGTACTCCAATCGAACATGACTTTGTACTCGGCACTGTGGGTCTAGGCATGGATCGCCCTGCCAATCGACTGATATTGCAGCTAGAAGAAATGCCACAACCTGCGCTCAGTGATGAACTTGAAGATGACCTGTTTGAAGAAATGTTTGGCGAACTTGATCTTGACGAAGACGACGAAGACGAAGACGAAGACGACGACCACGACGACCACGATCTTGGGCGGTTGCGTGTCTTTATCACGCCTGCTCAGGCAGTCGCATTTTGTAATCAAGTCGACACCCTTGTTGTGGCCGGACGCGAGCCGTGCCAGTGGTGTGGGGCTCCCAAAGACACCAGTGGCCACGCCTGTCCTCGTCTGAACTAAACCATGCAGTGCTCTCACGAAGCCATCACTGACGCGCTAACGCATGGCGACATTGACATCGTTGGTCGGATGCCCGATAGCAGTAACGCCACGTTTCTTGTCACGATTGCGCACGGTGACATAAATGCGCAGGCCATCTATAAGCCGCTTCGTGGAGAACGTCGATTACGGGACTTTGAGCCTGGCTTGCATCGTCGTGAAGTAGCCGCATTTCTGCTGAGCGAAGCACTCGGCTTGGGTCTTGTTCCGATCACCATTTTGCGAGATGGCCCGTTGGGGGAAGGCTCTCTGCAGTTCTTTGTTGAATCCGACACCCGCGAACATTACTTTTCGCTATTCGAACAACGGCCCGATCTCCATGACCGATTGCGCGAGTTTGCAGTCTTTGACTTTGTCGCAAATAACACTGACCGCAAAAGTGGCCACTGTCTTCTGGGGCTCGATGGCAATGTGTGGGGCATCGATCACGGAGTCTGTTTTTCTGCAGACTTTAAGTTACGTACCGTGATTTGGGAATTTGGCGGTGAACCAATCCCCCATCATTTAATAACCGCTATCACGCCACTTGCAACAACGGTTCCGCTACAAATTGCGGCCTTGCTTGGCGACGATGAAGTTCTGGCATTGCAAGAGCGCGTTCAGTGGCTAATCGATCATCAGACTTTTCCGATTGATGATTCTGGCCGCCGGTATCCGTGGCCAATCGTATAGTGCATGATCTTAATTCTCGGTTAGTTTGCCGTTCTTGATATGCAAACGTCGTTGAGCGCGTTTTGCCACACTTGAATCATGAGTAACGGTAATCAGAGTGATTCCGTGTTCGCTCGCCTGGCGGTGTAGTAGCTCCATTATCTCCTCACGAGTCTCTTCGTCCAGATTGCCAGTTGGCTCGTCTGCTAGCAGCACTGCAGGTTGCTTGACGAGTGCACGTGCAATTGCCACACGTTGTTGCTGGCCACCAGACAGCTCTGTTGGCACGTGATTAAGTCGATCTCCAAGCCCCACTGATTCGAGCACGGCAACTGCCTGACGTCGACGCTCTGAGGCGGCGACTCTCAAGGGAGCCAGAGCCGCTTCAACGTTTTCTTGAGCGGTCATTGTGGGAATGAGATTGTAGTTCTGAAATATAAACCCAATTTTGCGCGCCCGCAGCGCGTTGAGTCGGGCTGGCGACATGGTGCTTAATTTTTCTCCGCAGAACTCAACTTCGCCGCTGCTTGGCGTATCGAGTGCGCCAAGCAATTGCAGCAAAGTTGATTTACCACCACCTGTTGGTCCTTGCACGGCAACATGCTCACCTGATCGTAAAATAAGATTGACAGCCACGAGTGCGTGCACGGAATTTTTTCCGGTGCCATATGTTTTGGATGCATTAGACAATGTGTATAACACGTCTGGAGTTGGAGTATCAATCGACATTAGGCCACACTCCGGAGTGATTCGGCTGGACTCAGTCGCGATGCTCGCAGCCCGCCAATGGCACCAGCAATCAATCCGCCGAGCAAGGCAAGACCGATCGCTGACATAAGAATCGTTGGCGTCACTGATGCTTTAAGCACGACATCAAATGTGCTTGAGCCGAATCCGCGAATGGCATCACGAAGGCCACCTATTCCGCCACCGCCAGGGATACCGCCACCGCCAGGGATACCGCCACCGCCAGGGATACCGCCACCGCCAGGGATACCGCCACCGCCAGGGATACCGCCACCGCCAGGGATACCGCCACCGCCAGGGATACCGCCACCGCCAG
>SHUT01000050.1 GCA_009691255.1 Ilumatobacteraceae bacterium | reverse complement strand
GTAAGTTTTGATTCGTATCAGAACTCGAGTGCGCCACCCGGGCTTTGGCAAGTCACTACCTTAACCATAAGCCTGAAGACATCAACGTGGGCTGCGATTCCAGCTGCACTAAAACTGACAATTACCGAAGCAATCGGTCGAGAGTTCAGTACATCGATTTCATTTAATCCAGCGGCATCGCCTACCTCATCAGCATCCTCTCCGACATTATCCGGTGCAACAACTACCTCTTCTGGTGAGCCCCTGTCAGATATTGTCTCTTGGAAATTCACTGGAGTTAGTGAAGGGCAAATTATTTCAGGTTGGTCCGATATCGAACCGCTCAATGCCTACAGCTTTACTGCAAGTGGAAGTATCGGAGTATGCATCACTGGAATAGGCGCAGAAAGATCATGCAATTCAAACTACGCAGTCAACACTTCGTGCTACGAGAACGGCCCTCAGGTGATCACTGCTACAGCCAGTGGAAAATATGGGGCAGGTCTTGAATCAGACTGGGAAGAATCGCGGAGATACAACGTGTCGATAGTGAACACCTCTCCAAGTCTTGACTCTGTAAAAGCGACAAACACGAAACCGAGTTGGAAAAACTCAACGACTTCTGGCTCAATAACTTTGAATTCTCAATTTGGATGTAACTATTCAATAACGCTCAAATCTTCCTCTTCTAAAGCCAAGACTTTGACAGGCTCACTTGCCGCGGATTCAACAAAAGTCAGTTTCAGTGGGTTAACGCCAAAAACCAAATACATAGCCGTTGCTTCAGTTATCTCCAAGAATGGCACACAGAAAAAGACCTTCACGTTTACTACTCCTGCGATACCGGCGAAGCCACGCCCCACTTCTAGCGGGGGCTCTAGCGGGGGCTCCAGCAGCGGCAGTTCCTACCCCAAAGTCATTGGGTGGCAGCTAGACCGAGCAATGAGTGCATCTTCAGCCTTCTACTACAAGCAATACTCATCTTGTTATAGGTTCAGTGGTTTTGAGAACGGAGGCTTTGGAGTATTGGATAAAAGCAACTGGGCAGTTGTGGATCAATCAGGCTCTCTTCTCTATGTCTGCAAACGGAAATAACTAACTCACCCCAGGGTTTAGATAGATAAGTCCTCAGGTAATAGATAAGTCCACCCCTTGTGGTCGGTCTGGGCTGGTCGGCGCCGATCTCGCCCCAGGGTTTAGATAGATAAGTCCACTCGGTAATAGATAAGTCCTCTATTTAGAACTCGCTATGACTCCCCCGTTGAAGCGCTTCGACCAAATCAAACACAGTAAGCGAAGGACTTGGTATTCGGGGTGCGTTCAGAAGTTACGACGTGATTTAACGCCGGCGCGTGCATTTTCCGATCGGGAGAGTGTGGCGCTTCAGTTCTGCGAACTCATCCACGCAGTCCACGACGGATGAAGTTCCGACAAGTCCCAAAGCGGAAGACTCTTACACCATGGGTGATCTGGTCGAAGCGAAACACGCTCGTCTTGCGCGAGTTGACGAAATTTGGGAGGCAAAAGAATTGGCACCTCACCAGTTGGAATTCGGAGTAGATTCCAACGTTCTTCATATCGACCAAAAACGTCGGCCTTGATTCGAGCTCCAGAAATTGGAGTATTCCGCCGGCCGGCCGGTTGCGTTTTGTTAGTCAACCATTCCGTGTGTTCAATCCATGTCGCAGCAGCAACATGGTCTCGGGGAATCACAAAAGACCGAGGACTCGACCACTTGCATTCGCTGAGCAAGACAAGGACGTACCACTCAGACTCTGAAACAGATGGAAGACAGCCCTTCTCTCCTAATGGAAATCGTGGTTGTCGACTTGGGCTAATTGTCTTTACCTGAATCGAGATCTGCCTTCCCTCAGGATGTACCGCCAGAATGTCCGTTCGTTCAACGCCATCACGCGTCAGTGCAGCAGCCCAGTCAAATCGTGCAAGCACCGAACAAACCCAATGCTCACCTGCTGACTTGACTACTTTTTTGTCGGCCATAAGGCAAGCCTAGTTCTGCGGCTATGTGTCCGTAACTGAAATTAGCCAAACGCGTAACTGGCTCAGCTCACCAGTGAAACCCACTCTGGGCTGGAGACTTTCGTTCCGCCTCCTAAAGGCGCGGAGGCGGAACGGAATGCAGAGCGAAACTCACTCCAGACCCCGAATACATCCGCTTTTCATGATAGTTCCCCCAAACCGAAATCGCTCACTCCTTTAACATGGTCATTGCGTCCTCAAGTTGGGACGCTTGCCCACTCAGACATCTGTCAGTTCGCCCGAAAGTGACGGCGAACCAAGCAACCGTTAGGTCATCACGATTATCCCATCTCCTACGACGTAAATTCCTTCCATCATGTCGTAGAATTCCATCTTGCCTTCATCAGTGACTGACTCATCTACTCCGCAAGGAGCGCGAGTCAAAGGCGTGGCAAGCGGGCGTGAATTCATCGCCATCGTGACGGCCCTGATGGCAAGTGGCGCTCTCGCCATTGATCTGATGCTGCCGGCTTTCCCGGACATGCGACAAGAATTTGGTATGTCTTCGGACTCCACGCAAGTGGGCTGGATAGTTACTGCGTTTTTCTTGGGTATGGCAGTTGGTCCGTGGTTATACGGGCCAGCGTCTGATCGATATGGGCGACGTGGTTTGTTATTAGGGGGAATGGCCCTCTACATCGCGAGTGCGCTCATAGCGTGCGTTGCACCATCGTGGCAGTGGATCATTGTTTCGCGTTTCGTGTGGGGACTCGGAGCGGCGGCGCCGCGCACACTCAGCATGGCGATGATTCGCGATCGGTATGAAGGAAATGCAATGGCGCGCCTGATGTCCAACATCATGGCGGTATTTTTGCTTGTGCCAATCCTTGCACCCGGGATTGGAGCGGGATTGATTGCCATTGCTCCATGGCGAATTGTCTTTTGGTTTCCGGCTCTTCTTGCAAGTTTTCTGATGATCTGGGCGACACGACTTCCCGAGACTCTGGCAGTTGAACGACGGCGAGCGTTAACTCGTTTAGCATTTACTCAGGCCCTCAAGGAAGTAGTTGGCCATAGACAAACTGTTTGCTTTGCATTAGCCATTACTTTCCTTTTCGGGGTCATGGCATCGTATTTGGCTAGTTCAGAAGTGATCCTTTCTGATGTATACGGCTATAGCTCATGGTTTCCGTTGTTCTTTGGATCTGTCGCCGTCATACTTGCACTTAACTCGCTCAATAATGCGCGCCTAGTTCACAAAATTGGCATCACACAACTTGTGCGTCGCATGGTGATAGTGGCGATGTGTACATCGTTTGTATTTTTGCTTATTTCACGCCTAAATCATGGCCATCCAAACTTTTGGCTCTATGCAATCAGCCTCGCTTGTGTCATTCCTGTTGCTCAGGGTCTTGTGCCGGTCTGCAATACGGCAGCATTGATTCCTCTTCCACATGTCGCCGGAACTGCATCGGCAATAATCAGCACTGTCACCACTGCTGGAGGTGCATTGCTTGGCAATATCGGCAGTTCGTCATTTAACGGCACCATCCAACCGCTGGCAATTGCCCTAACGGTGTACATATTTATCGCCGCGATACTTATTTTGATTGGCGCAACATCTAGCAAGACTGAGAACTATTTTTAAATCTGCCTACTGTTCTTAGCGGAGTTCAATGACGGGTCTGCCAGATTCGAAAGATCCGATGCCGACCCACGTGCCTTCGCCCACTAGATCGCGGGCAACATGCGGTGCAACAGCAGCCAACAGCCCACCAGATGTTTGTGGATCCATGCATAGTGCGACATAAGTTTCGTGTGCAGTAATGAAGGCATGATCTCCGACATATGAGCGGTTGCGGGCATCGCCACCCGTGCGGGTTCCGGATGCTGCAAGATCATGCGCGCCTGAGTAGAGAGGCAACGACACCGTGTCAATAATAAGTTTCATGCCAGAGCGTTCAGCCATTTCCCATCCGTGACCTGCGAGCCCGTATCCAGTGACATCAGTAACGGCGTGCACATCGATGGCATATCGGCGTAGATCTTCTGCCGCTTTCTTATTTAGCGTGCGCATTCCGGCAATCACTTCACGTTTTTGTTCATCGGTACCGCTGGCAGTAACAAGACCTGTGCCTATTGGCTTGGACAAAATTGCAATATCTCCTGGTTGGGCACCACCCTTGCGAAAAATATGTCGCGGGTCAACTACTCCCTGTACAGCAAGACCAAAGATTGGCTCAGGATTGCGAATCGTGTGCCCTCCTGCAATCGTGCCGCCAGCAGCAATAACTGTTTCTGAAGCACTTGCAAAAATCGCAGCGATCACATCGCGGGGAAGTTCTTCTGGAAACGCTGCAATGTTGACAGCCAGCACCACACGTCCACCCATTGCGAAAACATCGCTACACGCGTTTGCCGCCGCGATCGCTCCAAAGTCTGCAGGGTCATCAACGAGTGGCGGGAAAAAATCTGTGGTACTTACCAATGCCAGGTCATCTGTGAGTTGATATACGGCTGCATCATCAAAAGGAGCAAGACCCACCAGCAGCGATGGGTCAAATCCCATCGGTAACTCCTGCACCATTTCAGCCAACATCGATGCACCCCATTTAGCGGCGCACCCGCCACACGACGTCCATTCTGTCAACTTGATAGCAGAAGCGTTCTTAACCATGCAACGCAAACTACTAGGTTGGCAAAGGTGAACGACAGTGCAACGCACCCACCAGCAATTGACACAATTGCTCGGGGTTTGGCCGCTCGCTCGGCGCTGCCACATTTGGTTCTTGTTGACTGCGCGCGTCGTGCCGTGGCTCAAGCACCGAGCGACGCAGTATCAGTTGCGTTTGATTTCGTTGTAGATCTTGAAACTGCACTTTTGACTGAAGTCATCAACGGTACGGGTGTGTTGTTACATACCAATCTCGGACGCGCACCACAACCAGCAGTGGGTTCAGGTCGACCGACAAATCTTGAATATAACCTCGGCACCGGAGAACGTGGTTCTCGTCAGACATCTGTGTCTGCACTAATTTCACTCTTAACTGGTGCGGAGGCCGCCATCGTTGTGAACAACAATGCGGCCGCTGTCATGTTGGTTCTTGCCGCTCTGGCCCATGACCGTGATGTTGCCGTATCGCGCGGTGAGAGTGTAGAGATCGGTGGCGGATTTCGTATCCCCGACGTCATGGAGCAATCTGGGGCACGTCTTGTTGACGTTGGCACCACAAATAGAACTCGCTTGAAGGACTACAGCAAGGCGATCGAATCGCGACGCAACAACATCGCGCTCACTATGAAAGTGCACCCATCAAACTTCGCAATTCAAGGATTCACCCACACAACATCTGTGGCTGAGTTGGCAACATTGTCTGTACCAGTTGTTGCCGATATTGGGTCAGGTCTGATTGATAACACATGTCCATGGCTGCACGGACATGTCGATCGTGTCCCTGCATGGTTAGTCAACGAACCAGCAGCACGTCAAGCACTAAGCGACGGTGCAGCCTTAGTGATGTTTAGTGGCGACAAACTTTTAGGTGGACCGCAATGCGGAATAATCGCAGGGCGAGCCGATCTAGTGGAGTTGTGTGCCGCGCATCCATTGATGCGCGCGCTAAGACCTGGTGGCCACACACTATTGATGTTGCAATCTGTGCTTCTTTCATATTGTGCGCGCACCGTCTGCACTGACGTTTCTTTTTGGACCATGGTGGCAACACCACTAGCAAGCCTGGAGTCACGCGCCACAGAAATTGTGCGGCGGTCTGGCATTGGTTCAGTCGTCTCACTTGATTCACTTGTCGGGGCAGGTTCTGCGCCGGGTTCGACACTGCCATCAAAGGGAATCGCTCTACCGGGAGACCATCGTTTGGCTCTTCGCTCTCACCATGTGGCCCTGATTGCCCGCACTATCGACAACACAACATTTATTGACCTGCGCAGTGTTTCACCCCACGACGATGACATCGTTGTTGCCGCACTTACTGCTCTTTGCTAATTCTATGACAGTCATCGCTACTGCTGGACACGTTGATCACGGAAAATCCTCTCTTGTGCAGGCCATTACTGGCACGAATCCAGATCGTCTACCCGAAGAACAAAGGCGCAGTATGACCATTGATCTGGGCTTTGCTCATGTCACCACGACAAACGGCACCGCCTTAAGTTTTATTGATGTACCAGGACATCAAGATTTTGTTCGCACAATGGTTTCGGGAGTAAGCGGTGTAGACATCGTGTTGCTTGTTGTCGATGCTCAAGAGGGCTGGAAGAAACAGACCGAAGAGCACCTCGGCATCATTGAAGTTCTGGGTATTTCGCGCGGTGTTGTAGCGCTTACTAAAAGCGACAAAGTTGATGCCCTCACGCTGGCGGACAGAACGCAGCAGATTCAGGCGCGCCTTAATGCGACAACAATTGCTTGGTCGACCGTCGTGCCGACGTCAGTGATTGACAAATCGGGGATTGATGTCCTCGTGAAAGAACTTGAAGAACTTGTCACTAGTGCCTCTCCTGTCTCTAGTCACAAACGTCCACGACTTTTTATTGATCGCGTATTCAGCATGACAGGTGCCGGAACAATTGTCACTGGCACTCTTGAAGGTGCCGCTTTGCACGTTGGCGCCGAAGTGACCATTGCCCGTACAGCGCAAAAAACTCGGGTAAGAGAGATCCAGACACATGGCTTGGTGGTCGCTGTTGGTCAACCTGGCACACGATGTGCAATTAACTTGGCTGGTGCTGATGCAGTTGACCTAGAACGTGGTGATGCACTCGTACTAGATGGCGATTGGTGGTCAACGAAAGTCTTTGACGCGCAGCTCACCACGCTCGCATCGCTTGATAGAGCTGTCACGAAACGTGGAAGCTTCACCGTGCACATTGGGACGAACAACCAATCGGCAAGCATGCGAGTTCTTAGTGCCGAATCAATTTCCCCTGGCAAGAGTGCAACCGTAAGAATTCGATTGACTCATTCGCTGCCGCTCGTGCCAGGAGATCGATTTCTGATTCGCGATACCGGCATCAGTGCAACCATTGGCGGCGGTGTGATCCTGGACGTTGATCCGCGTGCGCGTAACTCTTATGTCCAACTTGGTGGGAGCATAGATCAACTACTCGCCGGCCGCGGATGGCTCACCACAAACGAGGCACGACGACTAACGGGCAAAGATCTGACTCCAACCATTGGTCAGTGGGTAACAACCGCCGAGTCGTTAGCACAATGCATTGCAACACTCACACAACGTCTTGTTGTCGAAACAACAATCGACATCAGCACGCTTGCCCCGCACGAACGCGAAGTTCTTCTTACCCTTGAGGGAGTAAGTATTAGTAATGGTCTCGCTAGACAGAGCAAAGATAACCCACTCCTTGGGCACCCCTACATTGCAATGTTTCGCGATGCTGGCGTAGTAACTCGTGAAACAACACAACTCGATCGCAACATCATACGCCAACTTATTCAGGCTGGAATTATCTTTGAACACGATGATATTGCTTTCCATTGCGACACGCTTCACGCTCTGCGCCCACAACTAAATGCATTGTGGCAGACATCACCAAATGGATTTACAGTGTCGCAATTGCGTGAGTCACTTGGCATCACACGTAAACATGCCGTGCCGTTGGCGACATGTCTTGACAAAGCGGGGCTTACTCGCCGTGTGGGCGACACTCGTGTGGCCGGAAATCGCTGGTGATCATGGCTCAAGTGTTGTTATTGATGGCGGAGACGGACGGGAATCGAACCCGCCAGACGGGGTTCGCCCGTCTCGTCTGTTTTGAAGACAGCGAAGCCCACCAGGTGCTCAAACGCCTCCAATCACGAGGGTAGCGTTCGGCTATGACTTCTCGCGCGCGCCAACTGCCAGATGGGCTCGTTGTCGTGGTCAAGCGTGACTGCGCCACGTGCAAAATGATCGAGCCCCTCTTGGGCACTATTGCTGCATCAGGCACAAATCTGACCGTTTACACGCAAGACGACCCTACGTTTCCGATGTCGGTGCCCGCCCTCCATGATGCCGACCTTGCATTCTCATGGCATCACAATATTGAAACGGTGCCCACACTGATCACCGTGGTGAACGGTCAAGAAACAGACCGCACCTTTGGTTGGTCGCGCGCTGATTGGCAACGACTCACTGGTCTTGATGATCTTGGTGAAGACCTCCCCGTTATGCGACCAGGTTGCGGATCAATGAGCGTTGACCCAGACCTAGTTGACGGATTGCGTGTCGCATTTACCGATACTCCGATTATTTCTAGACACATTGAATTCTCTGCTGCCGAAGATGAATTCGAAGCAATGTATGCCCGCGGATGGACTGATGGACTACCGGTTATCCCCCCTACTCCGCAACGACTCTTGCGGATGTTGACCGGCACGACGCGTGCACCACAAGATGTGATCGCAATTGCGCCACCTGATTTAGTCGAACTCACTGTAGAAAAAATTGCAATCAACGCAGTAATGGCGGGTTGTTTGCCTGAGTATCTGCCATGGGTAATCGCAGCACTCGAAGCAGTCTGCACGGACGAGTTCAATATGCACGGCGTTCTTGCCACAACGATGCCTGTTGGTCCAGTGATTATTTGCAACGGACCCGGAACGCGCACAATCGGAATGAACAGCGGCGTCAACGTGTTCGGCCAAGGAAACCGCGCAAACAATACAATCGGTCGCGCTGTACAACTCACTATTCGCAATGTTGGCGGAGGTCGCCCCGGAGAAGTAGACCGAGCTACACATGGCAACCCCGGAAAAATATCTTTTTGTTTTGCTGAAGACGAAATCGGCTCACCATTTACGTCGCTTGCAACGGAACGCGGTGTTGCTCTTGGACAAAATGCAGTCACCGTTTTTGCGGGTGAAGGTCCGCGATGTGTTGTGGACCAACTGGCTCGCACAGCAGACGAACTCACCAACTCACTTGTGGCATGTCTGCAAACTGTGCATCATCCAAAACTTGTGATCGGGTTCGATGCCATTTTAGTGATTAGCCCCGATCACGGTCGACTTTTTGCTCAAGAAGGCTGGACCCGCGAGCAGTTAATCACCCAACTAATTGAGCGCTCCCGTACACCAGGCGACCAACTCATCCGCGGTGCACGCGGAATCGCCGAAGGTATTCCTCCTCACTTGCACGACGCCACACTTCCAAAATTTAGAACTGGTGGCATCTTGCTCACATACGCAGGAGGTGGGGCTGGCCTCTTTTCATCGATTGTTGCAGGATGGGCAAACAGCGCCATTGGCAGTGATCCCGTAACTCGTGTGGTCGGATCGTGACATACTTAAAGGAAATGACTACCACTGGCCTGATTATTCTTGACCCAACAAATGAGTCGATTCCTGCCACGCGTCAACTGTTGTCGCGCCCCCGAGATATTGCGGGCCTCACAGTTGGATTGCTCGACATCTCTAAACCGCGGGGCAACGTCTTTCTTGATCGGGTTGAAGAATTACTGATTGGCCGCGGAGCAAAAGTATTGCGCTTTTCTAAACCAACCTTTACAAAGCCAGCTCCAGTCGACATGCGCCACGAGATTGCGATGAATTGCAA
>SHUT01000012.1 GCA_009691255.1 Ilumatobacteraceae bacterium | reverse complement strand
CCGGTCTCGGTTTCTGGGCTGACGGGTGTGAGTGCGGTTGTGGCTGGCGATGAACATACATGTGCGTTATTGGCTGCTGGAACTGTCAAGTGTTGGGGAGAAAACTCAGAAGCGCAACTCGGTGACTACTCGTTCACGAACTCAGCGATTCCGCGAACGGTTATCTCGTTAGATGAGGTGATTACGATCGCGTCAGGCGGCGACACTTCTTGTACCGTCAGACGGATATCGACCACATCCAGACATACACTTGCCTGCTGGGGTCGAAAATACTTTTCCTCTACACCTAGTCTGCCTAATGGAGTCGCGGGTCTCAATACAGGCGTCAAGGCAATTCCGTCGGTTGGCCGAAACCATAACTGTGCCCTATTGGCCGACTCCACCGTAAAGTGCTGGGGTTCGAACGAGTTCGGTCAACTTGGCAACAAAAGTTTGATCGGTTCTGAAACTCCAGTACACGCGCAGTTGTAACCATCGGCTATTTTGGGATGTGTAGTAACAATCTTCGCCTACGTCGTCAATTGAGAGTCGGGCAATTTCTGAAAGTCGTAATCCGGTGTCAAGCATTATTGCGAGAAGCGCATGGTCGCGGCGTGAGTCTGCATCTTTGCCACAACACGTTGCAAGTAGTGAACGAACTTGCGGAGAAGTAAGTACGGCGATTTCTGAAGGGGGAACAATTGGTTTTGTCACTCCAACCATTGGGTCGACGCTGATGTCGCCTTCGGCATGCAGCCATTTAAAGAATCCTTTGAGATGTCGCCAGGCAGTCCACACCGTTGATGGTTTGCATCGCTCTGACATATCACCCAAATATGTTTCGATGTCTCGTCGTGTAGCTGTAAGCGGGTCATGTAGCGCGATGAAAGGCCGAAGGTATTCTCCGGTTGCTTTCACAGTTGCAGGTGAAAAGTTGCGAGCACGCAAATGAAAAATGTAAGCGCGCAGAATCATGGAAAATCTCCTCAAGGTGGAGTCCTCCGACAAGGATTTCAGCGAATAAGAAGGCGGTAGACCCCTGGAAACCCAAGCTCCATCGTCAGTTGGCCTTGGCTGCCCGAAGGGCAGGACCCACACCACCCTCTCAAGGTGGCGGCACGGGTTCGAATCCCGTTGGGGCTGCTCTGCATATTGGCTCATTGTTAGTGTTACTCCGTGCTGACACGACTATGCGGGCGTTCAACCAGAATCATTTGCACACTCGGAATTGTTGCTGGCATGGCGACATCGGCAATTTGCCCAACAGCAGCCAGAGCCCAAGGTGTTGCGGTTGACACCACTACGACCATCGTGCCGGAAGTGACAACTACGGTTGCCAAGCCAAAGGTTAAGCCAAAACCGAAGGTATTGAAGGGCAAAGATGTCAAGGTTGTTTACAAAGTGCGAACGAAAGATCCAGTCGTGTTTATCACGATTGACGACGGAAGCACCGTAACCAAGTCATTGGCTAAGTATTTAGATCGAAATAAAATCCCAGTAACGACTTTTGCGGTGTCAGTGATGCTCTGGAAACATCGCGAGTGGTTTCGCGATCGCAAGCACATGACGCTTGAGAATCACAGCTGGAACCATGCCCATATGACGCTGATTTCGGATGCCCAGAGAAAACAAGAAGTATGTGGTGCGTCGCAGGTTGCAAGAAATGTGGCAAAGGAGAGCCCGATGTATTTTCGGCCGCCTGGCGGTTCTTTTAATGACAAAGTGATTGACACGGTAGCCCAATGCGGGATGAAGTATTTGGTGATGTGGAACGTTGAGGCAGATGACGGAGTCGTTCGCATGGCCGGCAGAGGAAAACTGGGACCAGGTGACATTATTTTGATGCACTATCTGCCAAGTCTCGAGAGTTCTCTCGTGCATCTGATGGAGCAGATTAAAAGAAACGGACTAAGGCCCGCACTTTTGCGGGATTATCTCACGTAACTACAACTTGTCAACCACACTCTCAAGATTGCGAACGTCACGCACAAGCAGAGCACTAATGGATGCAATCAAGACAACCGAGCCCGCAATCAGGAGCGCGTCGCGTGCGCCAATCCATTGCGCGAGTGGTCCCGCCACGAACAGGCCAATAGGCGCAAATAACATCGAACCGAAGGCGTCGTAAGAACTAACGCGGGAGAGGGCTTCTTGGGGTATTTGAGTCTGGAACGTTGTCATCCAGAGTACAAAGAAGAGGGCTTCAGCAATACCAGCGGCAACAGCAATCGCCACAATGAGCGGAAGTGGCAGTGGGATCGCAAGCGAGAGCACGAGCAAGCCAATGAAGGGCGTCCATAGCATGCCAACTCGCAACGGGTGCTTGGGTCGAATCTTGAGTGAAATAAGAACACCAGAAATATTTCCGACTCCAAAGGCGAAAAGCATGATTCCCATATCTTTGGCGCCACCGAGTTGCTCTTTCATTTGCACGGGCGCAAGTACACCGATGAATCCTTCGACGCACATATTGATGAATGCAAATGCGACGACGAGCGTGACGAGCCAGCGCCGTGATGAAAACTCGTTCCAGCCATCTTTGAGTTGAGCCAACATTGACTCCCGTGGCGCATCTGATTCGCAAGACGGTGTGACGTTCTTGAGTTGCAGAACCAATAATCCAGCAATAAGAAACGACAAGGCATCGATAAGAATCGCCCAACCCGCACCAGATATGCTGACGATTGCCCCACCAATACTCGCACCAATTGTGAATCCCATGTTCGCACTGAGTCCCTGAATAGAGAGCGCAGACTGGATTAGTTCAGGCGGAACAATTTCGGGGAGTAATCCAGCAAATGCCGGCCACCACAGTGCGTTGAGAATGCCAATGATGGCAGCAATTGCACACAAAAGCGGGACGGTGGCATGACCTGACAAAAACAGAATTGACGATGCTCCAACAAAGATACTGCCGATGATGTCGGTGGTGCCCACGACTTGGGCACGGCCGAATCTATCTGCCACGACACCGCCGATCAGCAAGAACACGACAATGGGCACCATCTGGGCTGTCGTGACAAGGCTGAGCGATGCGGGAGTTGCACCAGGCAGTCCCAGAACGCCAAAGGCCAGTGCAATAGGGGATATGCCGTTACCGATATTAGAGATTGCGCGTGCCGTGAGAAGGAAGCGATAGCGCTTGATTTTCCAGAGTGCAGGTAGATCATGGAACATAACTATCCACAATAGGCTGAAAGGATGGACTTAGTGATCGTGTTTTTTATTGCACTCGGAGTGATTGGCGTGTTTTTGATTGCGGCCGCAACAATCGGCAGAGAAGCCCATCGGCTGGACGCATTTTCTCCACGGGTGGTGTATGAGTTTGCAGAGGCAATGGAGTTTGTAGCGGAACGTCTTCCAGAGTCAACTCAAGCACGGCTCACAAAAGATGAATTACATCAACTACTTGTCGCCCACTTGCAGTGGTTGCGCGCCCGAGGTCTCCAGCCTGACAGGGTGATGGAGCTACGACAAGAGATCACCGACGTCTTGGTGGTCGATGAAACTACTGCTGCAGCATTTTTGTTGGGTGAGTCTGAAAGACTTGGTGTTGCAGTACTTGATGATGTTGATGTAGTGCAGGTCGTCGATGCTCATCTTGCATACTTTGCTGCGATCGGTGCTGTTGGGCCGCAGACCTCGTTATAAGAAGTTTGTGATGACTAGATCATCATATTCAACTGGCTCACCACGCGGTATCCAAGATCTTTGTCGCCTGTGATGCTCCATTTATTTTTGCTCTCGTCGGCGGTAACGCGACCTGTGGCGAGCTGAAAAAAAGTAGCGCTATCAAGAGTGATTGTGACGAGGGCATCTGTCGCTACACCATCTGAGACAGTGCCGCGGCCATTGGTGATGGTGCAGGCGATCGCACGTTGCACGGCGCCAGTGATGTGAAAAGAAACTGTTGCACCCTCTGGTGTTGCCGCGCGCTTGCCAACAACAATGGGGATAGTGCGAATTAGCCGATTCAGGGCGTGTTTGGCGCAGTCTCCTGATTCGTTACCAGAGATACCAGTCACTCTGCGCATCTCTTGTTCGTGCAACCAACAATCCATAATACGAATATGTAAAAAGTCAGCCACCGTTCCGGGACCAGTTGGCGTCATTGCTTCGACAGCGAAATACGCGTCGTCTGCATCGCGCAAAGTTCGTATTCGAAGAGCAGTTATTTCGTTCCACTCAGTCAGCACTTGAGCCCCAGACCATGATCGACGTTCGTCAACATCGTTTTCGTTGTTTGCTCCGATTGGATTCTTGACGTGATCTGCCGCAGCAGCCACATGGGTTGTTGGCGGGAGTCGTTGCATCATGCGCTCGCCACCAAGAAGATGCGAGAGCGTGTCTTGCACGGTCCAGCCAGGCAACTCTGACGGCGATTTCCATTGTGCCTCGGTGAGCTGTGCGCCGAGTTCACTCGTCGATGTCCACGTATTTTCCAGTAAATCAATTAGGTCGGTCGGAATCATGGAAGTACTTTCTGATCGGGGAGTTGCTCTAAGGAGCAGGGTTCATAATTGAGGGCCATTGACGTGCTTCAAGGTATGGCTTAAAAATATCGCCAATCATTTGTAGGTCGTCGTTTGTCTTTGGTGTTTTGAATTCAAATAATCCAGGGAACTGGCTGTAGGAGAGTGTCATGTCCCACAACTCGAGCGCTCTGTCAGCCGGTGGTACCGGCACAACAACTGGACCAAAGACTGCTCGTGCGCCCGGGATGATGATGATCGGTACACCAAATCCAGCATGAATATTTACTGCCTCGTCGTGGTCACGCCGAACATCATCATGAGTAGTGGGATCAGCAAGTGCATCATCCCATGCGTTGGTCGGAAGATCTGCCTCTGACAAAAGTTGCATCGCGACTGTGCGGTCATACGGACGAAGACCCTGCAAATGCAATGCTTGCCCACATACCTCGTAGTGGCGATCACACCAGTCCATGCTCTGGCGACGCAACCAGGCCGAAACACGCATCTGTGACCAGCCGTAGGCGATCTCACGCTCCCACGGATGCTTGGAGTCACCCGTGCGGTTAATTTCTTCGAGGCTAAAGAAACGCCAGTTGATAGAGAATCCGAGTTGTTTGCGCACGTCGCGAATCCATATCGATGTTTGATAGGCGTACGGACAAATGGGGTCGAAGAAAAACTCAATCTCTGTAGGTTGTTGCACTGCATTGGTCATCGGTGCCTCCGTTGTTACAAGACATACCGTAGGCGCAGAACAGCTCCGCCGCTCAGTCGGGGCTATCGTGGGACACATGGAAAGACCAGGAAAATTTGAACACTCGCGATTCTTGGGTGACAAGCGGACTCAGTTGGTGTATGACCTTGATGAATGGACAGATGTTGGCATCATTGACGACATTGTCGGGGCTGGCGTGGGTTTAAGTTTTGGACCAGACACGTTGGCAGAAGCCCGCAATCGTGGCTACACGCAAGCCTCGCCTGGTGCTTCGCGTCGTCATCGTAAGCCTCGCGCATAGACGCCAACAGAGCCAGATGCGCTAAACCAATGACAGATATGAACGGAACATTTCAGTCGGGCGACTTGACGCTCAGTCGGTATTTGGTGCGACCACCTGGGCGACATGTCAATCTTCCCGCCGTAATTTTGTGTCACGGGTTTCCGATCGGCCCACTTGACGCTCGTCAATCGGCAACTACTTTTCCCCAACTCATTGACCGAATTGCCAACGATCTGGGTTGGGCTGCGATGACGTTTACCTTTCGTGGATGTGGTGAGAGTGAAGGTGATTTTTCGTTGCAAGGATGGATCGACGACCTACGGGCTGCAATCGATCACATCGTAGAAGAAGTCGCGCCTTTTGGTGTCTGGTTGATCGGCACGAATACCGGAGGCTCACTGGCGTTGTGTGCTGCTGCTGATGATCCGCGTGTGCGTGGATGCGTGTTGATGGGTCCGCGTGCAGACTTTGATGACTGGGCAGATCAACCCAGACGTTTCTTAGAACATGCAAAAGAGATCGGCGCAATCCGCCATCCCTCGTTTCCTCCAGCATTTGACGAATGGTCTCGTCAATTGCGTCGCTTTCGACCTGTTGACGCAGCAAGTCGTTTCGCTCCGCGACCATTACTCGTGATGCATGGTGCTGATGATGAGAGCGTGCCGATTACAGATTCTCGCTCGTTAGCGGAGTCGCACGGCAGCGCAGAGTTACGCGTGATTACTGGCGCCGGACATCGGCTGCGACATGATCCGCGTGCAATCGCGGTGCTGATGGGATGGCTCGATCGTCAGCGTGTGACGGCTTAGTTGGCGTTGTGTCCGTTCGGATGCGCAACATGCCATGCATATGCAGAAGAAATAATATCGTCAAGAGATCGCGTGGCCGTGAAACCTAGTTTTTCGGCTGCCAGCATTGTTGCGGCATAGCACTCAGAAGGATCTCCAGCACGTCGTGGCTTGATGACATGCGGAACAGGCTTTCCGACAATGCGTTCTGTGGCTTCAAGAATTTCTAATACCGAAGTTCCGTGACCAGTGCCAACATTGCAGATCAGTGTTTGTCCGCCGCTGGATAAATAATTGAGTGCCGCCACGTGCGATGCAGCAAGATCTTCAACATGGATATAGTCACGCACGCCTGTTCCGTCTGGTGTGGGGTAATCGTTGCCAAAAACGCTCAGTGCAGGTGACTCACCCAAGACCGCTTTCATGACATGAGGTATGAGGTTTTGCGAGAAGCGCCAGTCTTCTCCGAGTGTTGAATCATCGCTTGCCCCTGCGGCATTGAAATACCGCAGACTTACGCTGCGCAAACCGTGTGTTTGGCCGTACCAATGCAACAAGTGCTCGATCATTAGTTTTGTTTGGGCATATACACTTTCGCACCGAACTGCAGATGATTCACTCACGGGGACAGAATCAGGTGTGCCATAAATTGCCGCAGTTGACGAAAAGACAAACCGCGAGATTCCGCACGCAGTAATTGTGTCGATAAGTTTTTGCGAGCCAGTGACATTGTTGTTAAAATATTTGCCAGGATTTTCCATTGATTCACCCACTGCCTTGTATGCAGCAAAGTGAACTACTTCGTCAACATCGTGGTCATGACAGACTTGAGAGACAAGTTCTGTATTGGCGACATTGCCAACCACGAGCGGAGTATCTCCGACTGCTGCAGCATGACCGTTTTCGAGTGAGTCGAGAACCACCACAGAGCGCCCCGTTGAGCGCAAGAGGCGAGCCGTGATAGAGCCGATATATCCAGCACCGCCTGTGACGAGGGTTGTCATACGCCAAAGACGCTAGCGCAGAGGCTTGTCTTGCTTGTCTCGTGCGGCTGCTTTTTGTGCTTTTTTTGTGGCTCGCACCTTGAGCAGGGTTTCAGGAGATGTGATATCAGCAACTGTGCGGAACTTGGTATCGCCAAATTCGCCAGCAGCAGATTTCCAGCCAAGCAATTTGATGTCCATTCGCTTGGCGATAAGCGCCACAAATATCTGTGATTTTTCTTCTCCGTAACCCGGCAGCGCACGAAGCCGAACCATGAGCTCTTCGGCAGTGGTGATGTCTGCCCACATGTTTTCTGCTTTGCCTTTATAGTCGCGCACAAGCACCTTGCAGACGTCGTGAATGCGTTTGGCCATCGAGGCAGGAAAACGGTGGATCGCTGGTTTTTGCAAGCAGATGTCAAGTAAATCATCAGGATTCATCTCAGCGATTTTTTTGATGTTGAAGTGGCCGAGTCGAGTCTTCAATGTGAACGGGCCAGCAAATGCCCACTCCATTGGAACTTGTTGATCTAGTAATAATCCAATCAGCAAAGCTGACGCATTGGTATTGAGCATCGCATCGGCTTTGTTGTTGCCGGTGATGTATAAGGTTCCAGAGATTGATGAAGAAGATGTCATGTGTTAGTCGAGCACTAGTCCGTGTGCTGCATCGGGGTCGATACCGCTATTGATGATTGCCTGAGCAACAGTATCGGCTGTCACCCCATGGTTGCCAATAAGAGCACCCAAAGTAGCCACCACAATGTGGGCGCTATCAATCTCGAAATAGCGGCGCAGAGTATCTCGGGTATCGCTACGACCGACTCCGTCTGTTCCGAGCGAAATAAATGGTCGAGCAATGTGATTCGCGATTTGCTCGGGCACGATGCGCATGAAATCAGAGACTGCAATTACTGGACTGTCTGATTCACCTAATAGTTGCGAAACAAGCGATACACGCGCTGACTCTGTTGGATGCAGACGATTCCAGCGTTCGGTTTGCATGGCGTCTTGGCGTAGTGCTTTGTATGAAGTTGCAGACCAGAGGTCAACAGAGATGCCGTAGGTGCCGAGCAATACTGACGCTGCATCTCGAGCCGCAAGGTTGGCAGAGCCAGAAAACACAAGCGATGCGTGAACATGAGCAGTGGGACTCGGAGCCCATTTGTAAAGCCCACTTGTGATGTCGGCGTCGGTAACGCTCGATGGGCGTGCTGGCATTGGCTGGTTTTCGTTATACAACGCGATGTAATAAAAAATATCTTCTGAGGCGTCGCCGTACATACGTTGCAATCCGGTTTTAATGATGATGGCAACTTCGTAGGCAAACGCGGGGTCATATGCTTGACACGCGGGAACAGTTGAAGCAAGCAACAAACTATGTCCGTCTTGATGTTGCAAGCCTTCACCTTGAAGTGTTGTTCGTCCCGCAGTGGCTCCGAGCAAAAACCCCCTAGTGCGTGCGTCTGCTGCTTGCCAGATGAGATCTCCGACGCGCTGAAAGCCAAACATTGAATAAAAAATGTAGAACGGAACCATCGGGACTCCGCGCGTTACATATGAAGTGCCAGCAGCAATGAAACTTGACATGGCGCCCGCTTCGGTGATGCCTTCTTCAAGGATCTGTCCCTTTGTTGATTCTGCATACGACAACAACAAGGCATGGTCGACTGGCTCGTACTTTTGTCCTTGAGATGCATAGATCTTGAGTTCGCGGAAGAGCGAGTCCATACCAAATGTTCTTGCTTCATCAGCAACGATTGGAACTATGCGCTGACCGATGTTTTCATCGCGTGCCAGATTGCGCAGCAGACGCGTGAACCCCATTGTGGTGCTGACAGCTTGTTCTTTAGAGCCAGCATCAAACTCTTCGAAGGCATCGCTGAGCGGGAGCATGATTGGTCGACGGGTACGCACGACGCGGCGCGGCAGCGAACCACCGAGTGCACGACGGCGCTCCATCATGTACTGGTATTCAACAGAATCTGTGGCTGGTCGAAAATATGGTGGGTCTTGGGCCTCGAGAGCGGCATCGGGTATTTCTTCTTCAAGATGCAGTCGAGTGCGCATCGCCCGCAACTGCTCAAGGTTCATTTTTTTGATTTGATGAGTGGCGTTGCGTCCCTCGATGTCTGGTCCAAGGGTCCATCCCTTAATTGTTTTGCACAAAATAACCGTTGGTCGTCCAGAACCCAAGTTCTCCATCGCGGTGCGGTAGGCCGCATACAACTTGCGATAATCGTGTCCGCCGCGTGGCAACGAGACGAGTTCATCGTCGGTGAGGTGTGACACCATCTGTCGCAATCGCCAATCAGGTCCAAAGAAATGTTCTCGAATGTACGATCCGTCTTCGACGGAATAGCGCTGGAACTCGCCGTCAACAGTCGAGTTCATCTGATTCAATAACACACCGTCCACGTCTTTGGCTAAAAGGTCATCCCATTTAGAACCCCAGATGACTTTGATGACGTTCCAGCCAGCACCTCTAAACACTGCTTCGAGCTCTTGAATGATTTTGCCGTTGCCGCGCACTGGTCCGTCAAGGCGTTGAAGATTGCAATTGACGACAAAGACGAGATTGTCAAGGTGTTCGCGCGCGGCCAATGATAGAGCTCCGAGTGTTTCTGGTTCGTCGGTCTCTCCATCACCAATAAATGCCCACACGCGGCTTTGCGATGTGTCGTCGATTTCTCGATTGTGAAGGTATCGATTAAAGCGCGCCTGATAGAGCGCAGTAAGCGGTCCAAGGCCCATCGAAACTGTCGGAAACTCCCAAAAGTCAGACATCAATCGCGGATGCGGATAACTACTCAGCCCGTGTCCGTCTCGTCCAATCTCACGACGGAAATGATCAAGGTCGTCTTCTGTTAGTCGGCCTTCAAGAAATGCACGGGCGTAGACACCTGGTGCTGCGTGTCCCTGAAAATAGACGTGATCACCAGCATTGCCGTCGTCTTTTCCGCGGAAAAAGTGATTGAAGCCGATCTCATACAAACTTGCCGAACTGGCAAATGTTGAAAGATGTCCCCCAATGCCTTCAGCAATGTGATTGGCTCTTGACACCATGGCCGCAGCGTTCCAGCGAATGTATGCCCGAATTCGTCGCTCAATATGTTCGTCGCCTGGAAACCACGGCTCGTTCTCACGAGGAATGGTATTGAGATATGGCGTGCTCACCGTTGCAGGGAAACTCACCTGGGATTGCTGAGCGCGTTCTAATAATCTTGACAACAAGTATCGCGCCCGGTTTTTCCCGCTGGCGTCGACAACGGCATCAAGGGAGTCAAGCCACTCTTGTGTTTCGCCAGGATCAGTATCGGGGAGCTGGTGCATTGAGCCGTCAAAGATCACAATGGCATTGTTACACGATTTATCGTGATGTCAGCCGTTACTTGTGGGTAAAGACACCATTGGGGTACTGCGATGGTGAATACTTTTGGCGTGGTTCATCCAAATGTCGCCAACGAAGGCACAGATGTGGTGGTGGTGTATACCGACGGCGCTTGTTCTGGCAATCCTGGCCCTGGGGGATGGGCCTGGGCGGTGTCGCCAGAAGGCGAACCGTTTGGCGCTGGAGGTGAGGCGCATACAACCAACCAACGCATGGAAGTATCGGCTGCGTATTTTGCGGTGCGTCACTTTGCGGCCAATGACTGCATTATCCGTATCGTCTCGGACAGCACCTACGTCGTGAAATGTTTCAATGACAAATGGTGGGAGGGTTGGATTCGACGCGGCTGGAAGAACTCACAGCGCGAGCCAGTAGCAAATCAAGATATTTGGAAACCATTTATCGAACTCGTCACCACGCGTGGCCGTGTTGAGTTCGTTTGGGTAAAAGGGCACAGCGGAGACCCCATGAATGATCTGGTAGACCTGTTGGCGGTGGCCGCAATCGGGTCCGTTTAGACAATCGATGCCTTGACTGCGTAGCCTATGAGGCATGGATATTTCAGGAGTCAGCGCAATTGTCACGGGTGGAGCGTCAGGAATTGGAGCAGCCACAGTCAGGGCGCTCGCCGCATTGGGGGCAAAGGTCGTTATTGCAGACCTTGATCGCCAATCAGAACAAGGCAACGCCTTAGCAAAAGAAACCGGCGGTGCATTTTGTGCAGTTGATGTCACTAAGACACAAGATTTGATTAGTGCAGTCGAGATGGCCAAGTCGATGGGTCCACTTCGCGTGTTGGTGAACTCGGCTGGCATTGGTTGGGCACAGCGCACAGTCGGCAGAGACGGACAATACGAGTCTGCTGCCAACATTGACGCATTTCGTAAAGTCATTGAGATCAACCTGATCGGAACCTTTGACGCTATTCGCATTGCAGCAACTGCGATGAGCCAAACAGAACCACTTGAGTTTGGCGAGCGCGGAGCGATTGTAAATATTGCGTCAGTTGCAGCCTTCGATGGACAAATTGGCCAGAGCGCGTATTCGGCATCAAAAGGCGGAGTCGTCGGAATGACATTGCCAGTTGCCCGAGATCTGTCAGCGGTTGGCATCCGCGTCAACACAGTTGCGCCAGGTCTAATTGATACGCCAATCTATGGCGAAGGGGAAGGAAGCGAAGCTTTCAAGGCAAACTTACAAAAGGGTGTCTTGTTTCCCCAACGTCTCGGAGATCCGTCACAGTTGGCGTCAATGGTGATTGAGTGCATCACTAATAGCTACATGAACGCAGAGACAATTCGCGTAGACGGCGGCATTCGCATGCCGCCCAAATGAGAGTTCGCTAAATAGTTTTTACAACGTGCCGTGACCATTCCTAATCACTTGTTGCCAGACGAAAACGATGCACGTTTAAGAGTTGGTGCTCGGGCGCTGCCGGCTAGTCAGTGGGTATCAGAAGTTGACGAGCAATGGCAACACAACATTGATTTGAAAAAATCTTTATTAGCCAAACAGCATGACGATGTCGTGGGTTGCGTCGCTGGCAATGATGATGCCTGCGAGGAGGCGGCACGAGGCATTGCAGATTCGCTTGCATTAAAGACAGAAGAGAATTGGCGTGGTATTGACGCACTCGAACAGGTTGTTGCACGCGTTGCAGATGATGTTTGTATCTTGACAATCAACGCAGAGTCGGTGTTGGTTCTCTCGGCCGCAGTGCTGTGCGCGCCAAACAGATGGAAACTGGCCGACAAGTTGGGTAAACCAATGGACGCTGTTCATGCTCCGGTGGCGCGCTATGACACCGATTTGGCTCGTCCTGTTGATGCGTTTTTGAATCGGTTAGCAGTTGATCGGCCGATGTGGCGCACAAATTGGGGGATCGTCAATGATCCGATGTTTTTTCAGCCCGTAATTGTGGCGGCGACTCCCAATATGGACGTAGGTGATCTTTTGATGCGCGTGGAGTATCAGACGCTTCGTCGATTGTCTGTGTCTGGTGCAGTGATGTTTACGATACGAACATTTCAAGAACAACTCAGCGATCTTGTGGCACGCGTACCCCGCATGTCAGCAGTATTGACACAGTTGATTGAGTCACTTCCTGACAATGTGGCGGAGTATAAAAGCATTGCTCCGTATCGTGAGTCGCTACTTAGGTGGTGTAGTCAGCATTGATACGTACATAGCCCGAGGTGAGATCACAGCCCCACACGGTTGCTGTTGCACCAGAGATATTAAGGCTGACATGAATGCGCACAGTGTCGCCACGCATGTATACAGAGAGTCGTTCAAGCCCATCAGCATTGACGGCATTGGGATACACCTCTTGATTGCCAAAGCGGATAACAACATTTTCTTGAAGAATGTCGGTGTCATCGCTGCACTTGCCGATAGCCATTGCCACACGACCCCAGTTTGGGTCTGCACCATGCACGGCAGTCTTGACGAGTGGCGAGTTGACGATTGATTTTGCCACCCGTTTAGCTTGAGCGTTATCGCGACCTCCGTCAACGGTGACTTCAATGAGTTTTTCTGCACCTTCTCCGTCGCGAGCGATTTGCTGTGTCAGCGATACAAGCACTTCGTGAAGAGCAACTTCAAACGCTTCGTGACCAACTGACTCAATGATGCCACTAGAGAGAATAATGGTTGTGTCACTTGTCGATGTATCGGTGTCAATGGATAAACAGTTCAGCGTGCGATCTACGGTACTGCGAAGTATTGAATCAAGCGCTGATGCGTCTATAGCCGCGTCAGTAAAAACCATTGCAATCAAAGTTGCCATGTTTGGTTCGATCATTCCGACGCCCTTAGCAACACCCACAACACGTGCAGTAGATCCTGAGATGGTGGCACTTGCAATTTTTGGAACAGTGTCAGTTGTCATGATTCCGCGTGCAACATTGTCGGCATCTGTGGTGTTGTGTCCTTGCATCGCAGCGATACCTGAGCGAATCAAGTCCATTGGCAGTGCACGACCAATCACGCCAGTTGAAGCAATAAGCACATTGTCATCATCAATGCCGAGTCGTTGTGCAACTAGGTGTGTAATTTCGGTTGAGTCACTGAGCCCCTGTTGACCAGTAGCCACATTGGCGTTCTTGGAAATCACGACAATTGCATGTGCTTTGCCCCGTCGCGGGCGCGAAACGATAACGCTGGATCCGGCAAAGCGACTTTGGGTGAAGACCGCCGCAGAAGTGGGCTTTCCTCGTGCAAATACAACCGTGAAATCGTCGGTGTCGTCCTTGACGCCAACATTTGCAACGTAGGCGCTGAATCCTTCTGGCAATGATGTAGTCACGCATTGTTGTTTAGCACCCACGGGCAGTCCCGAACGGTTTACGCTGTGAAGATGCGCACAGTCATAAAGAACGGCCACGTCATTAATGCATGGCAGCGCGCCGAAGCCGACGTGGTGGTGAGCGATGGCCGTATTGAGGCGGTCATCGAGCGCAATGGTGGACCAGGCGTCTCGGCGGGCAGTTCAGACACGGTAATCGACGCCACAGACTGCCTGGTGATTCCAGGCGGGGTAGACGTGCATGTTCATATGCAACTCAACACCGGCGCTACAGAGTCGTCTGACACTTTTGCGACGGGTTCGGTGGCGGCTGCATGTGGTGGCACCACCACTATTTTGGACTTTTCAGAACAACGGGCAGGTGGCAATGTTCTGGCAAGTTTCGAGCAACGTTTCGCCCAAGCAGAATCACAATGCGTTGTGGACTGGGGTCTTCACCAAGTACTTGGCGGAGTCGATGCCCAGGCACTTATTGACGCTCGATCATTGATTGAGCGCGAAGGAGTGTCGTCGATCAAACTCTTTATGGCATATCCGGGACGTCTCTATAGCGATGACGGACAAATATTGCGGGCATTGCAGATGTGTTCAGATACCGGAATGATCGCAATGGTGCATGCAGAAAATGGTCTAGCCATTGATGTATTAATCGAGCAGGCGATTGCTGCTGGCAACACCGACCCCGTGTTTCATTCTCTAACTCGTCCGGCGGCTTTAGAAGCAGAGGCAGTGCATAGAGCTGCCGTGTTGTCAAGAGTGGCAGGCGGAGCACCGCTTTACATCGTGCACGTATCTAGCTCAGAAGCGTTGGCAGAAGTACGAGCTGCGCGCCGCAACGGAACAAATATTTTTGCAGAGACATGTCCGCAGTATCTGCACTTGTCTCTAGAAAAAACGCTAGGGAAAGGTTGGCCAGAAGGTGCCGGATATATTTGTTCGACTCCACTGCGATCTGGACACGAGACACATCACGCCGACCTATGGAACGGATTACGAGAAGACGAATTAGCGGTGGTGAGCACGGACCATTGCCCGTTTTGTTTGCGCGAGCAAAAGCTTATGAATGGACAAACTTTCGAGCGAGTTCCTAATGGCATCGGTGGTGTTGAGCATCGACTTGATCTGATTTATCAAGGTGTGGTTAGCGGTGAGATAAGTCTTGAGCGTTGGGTAGAAGTGTGCGCTACCGCACCGTCGCGATTATTTGGTCTCGACACAAAGGGAGTCATTGGAGTCGGATTTGATGCTGACATTGTGGTTTATGACCCTGCAGCAAGAACCACTATTAGCGCTGCGACGCATCATATGAATCTTGATTACTCGGCATATGAGGGTTTTATCTTGCAGGGTGGCGTACGCACCGTGATGTCGCGCGGGGATGTGATTGTTGATCGCGGGGTTGTGAACGCGCGCGCTGGTCGCGGCAAATATTTGCGCCGTCGAGTGCCTGCGCTCTTGCGTTAAGTCAACTTATTGGAACTTCTGCACAAGTTTTTCGAGAGTTTTCTCGATGGAGTTTCCATTTTTTTGTGGCGACCGCATGATGCGGAGCACTAATGGAGATCGAGAATTATTCCAGTCGAACTGCTCAGTAACTTCTGTTGCTCCGTCGACAGGGGTGAGTATGTAGCGCCAAATATGACCACCCATGTGACGCCATGCGATTTGTTTTCCTTCGACAAACTCCACAACGGTGTTAGTTATTTTGTATGGGACTCCCATGTGCATGCTCATCCCGAAAGTGGCATCGAGGAAGAGACGGTCTGGTCCGCCAGATTGGGCTGACTTAATGGTGTCACTGCCATCAATCTCGCTGTGACGTCGCGGGTCAGCAAGAAGATCAAAAATTGCTCCAGGTGGCGATGCAACGACGCGACTACGCGAGACTATTTTTGCTGGATTAGGTGAATTCATGTCCACAGTTTGGCAGACTCCGCAACAGCCTGGGCACATCTGCGACCTGAAAACATTGCTCCTTGAATTGACCCAGTGTCGCGATGATCACCACAAACAAATAGTCCATCACCAAGAGAGACTGACTTCTTGGGGTGGAACGGCGGATCTTGTCCTGGCTGACCATGGGGGATGCGATACGAGCGCAAGTGTTTCCATGAATCAACTTGGGGTCCCCACCAACTGCGTAATTGCACCCGTGCGATGTGTTCGAGATCGCCATCACAAACTCCAGGCATTGCTGCTGCGATTAAGTGCTGGCCGCGTGGTGCATATGAGCGAGCTGTATTAGACATCACCGCAAGATTTAGCACAGGACCTTGACCTGCGCCGTCAAGAACGATGTAGGAGCCGTCAACTGGTGCTGATTCTGCTGCAAAGTACACACAACCCACTGATCGGGATGTAACAGGCGCCAGACCCAATAGTTGCGATGCTGCTGGGCCCTGGGTAGCCACGATGATGGCGCGTGATGCAATGCGATGACCACCTGCAAGCGTGACTTCATGCGGAGCAACAGATGTGACCGCAGTATTTAGATGAATTGGTGTGTGTAAAATGCGCGATGCAAGTTGATCTGAGATTGCGCCCATGCCCGCAGACGGAACTCCGACATCGCCGTCGGCAAGTGTGCGAAAGATGACGTCAAACATGCGACGCGATGTCCCAAGTGTCGGATCAAGTTGAATACCGCCTACTAGGGGTCGAAAAAACCGGTCAATAATTTGAGAAGAAAATCCTTGTGCGCGAAGCGCCGACGCAGTAGGTAAATCATCACCACGCAATAAGGCGCGTGGATCTGTTCGCAGGAGGCGGTTGCGCAACAATGCCACGCGGGCTTTGTCAGCGATTGTTCCGATTGGGGCAAGTGCGGTTGACACCAATGTTTTGGGTCGGCGAATAGGGTCGCCAACGACCGTGCCTTTGCCGTCTCTCCAGACGAGTGCACCAGGTTCAAAGAGCTGTAGATCAAGGGCTGCAATATCAAGATGTCGGTACAGCTCTGGATACGCAGTAAGCAATACCTGAAAACCGCGATCCAGCAAGAAACCATCGACATGATCTGTTCGCACACGACCACCAACTCCGTCAGCTGCTTCAAGCACAACGGTGTTGAGGTTGTGTTGCTCAAGAACTTTTGCTGCAACTAATCCTGCCAAGCCAGCGCCGACAATGACAACATCGGCAGAGTCTGGCGGTGCCATGCCCACGCTCATTTATTCAGGAGTGCTCGCAGGGCAAACTCAAGTGTGGGGTGCTCAAATTTGTATCCGTCTGCTTGTAACACCTGTGGCATCACTCGTTGCCCCGTAAATAACAGAGCGTTTGCCAACTCTGTCCCGAGCAAAATTTTTGGACCAAACGGTGGAATAGGCAATAGTGCAGGACGACCAATAACTGAACTAAGAATTTTGGTGAACTCAGAGTTGGTGACGGGTTCTGGCGCAGTGAGATTGACCGGACCACTCACGCTTGAGTTCATGAGATGAATAATGGCTCCAACTTCGTCGGTGATTGAGATCCAACTTTGCCACTGGCGACCGTTGCCGAATTTTCCACCAAGACCCAATTTAAATAATGGCAGTTGTTTTTTGAGTGCACCACCTTGAGGGGACAAGACAATGCCCGTTCGCAAAAAGACAGTGCGGATTCCGGCTTGTTGGGCTGGTGACGCTGCGTCTTCCCATGCTGTGCAGACATCCGCCAAAAAGCTGCGGGCGGTTGCGCTTGATTCAGTGAGTTCTTCGTCATTACGTGGACCATAGATTCCGATTGCAGAAGACGACAAAAACACCGATGGAGGAGTATCCATTGCGGCAAGAGTTCGAGCCAAGAGTGATGTACCAAGAGTTCGGCTTTGAAGAATTTCTTTTTTATATTCATCGGTCCAGCGCTTGTCGCCGATTCCGGCACCAGCGAGGTGCACTACTGCATCAACACCAACCAATGCCTGTGTGTCGATTGTTGCATCTGCTGGGTACCAAAACACGGTGTCTGGCGCAGTCGATGCAAAACGCACAGCTCTGACAACTGTGTGTCCTTGCGTCTTGAGTTGTTCACAAAGCGCAGAGCCGATTAATCCTGTAGAACCAGTGACAAGAACTTTCATACCACTCAGGCTACGAGGGTTGATAAGTAGTGGCTAATCTTGCGCCAATTAATATTAAAAATGGCTAGATCTCGACGCGTGAGCCGACTTCAAAAACCCGGTCGACAGGTAAATTAAAGAATCTTCCAGCGCTATCTGCCCCGCGATTAAGGAAGACAAAAAGATGTTCTTGCAGGGGGTTCATGCCCGGTACTTTGCCAGCGATGATTGACTCGTGGCCTAGGAAATAAGTGACATCTTCTGGAGTGAAGTCAAGCCCGAAGTGTTTGATAGAGGCTAAGGCCTGGCTGACATCAGGTTCTTCCATGAAACCAAAATTTAACTCTATTTCGAATACACCCGGAGCAACCTTGGTAATGGCTGCTCGGTCGGCAGCGTTTATGCGCGGGTTATCACTAGTGATAACGGCAACAATGAGAGTGGTGTTGTGCAGAACTTTGTTGTGCCGCAAGTTATTGACAAGTGCTGGCGGAGCCTTACCGAGATCTTTGAACATGAAAACAGCAGTACCCGCAACACGTTTGATGCCATCTGCTTCATCAAGTACATCAGCGATATCGCGTTCTCCGCGATGGATCCGAAGCGCAACGAGGGCACGACCGCGTCGCCATGTTTGCATTTGTGCTGTCAATAGGACACCGATTGCAATGGCAAACCATCCGCCGTGCGGAATCTTGACGATATTGGCTCCTAAGAATCCGAATTCGATAACAAGCATCGGGATGCACAGCAAGAGGGCGTGAGACCTAGGCCATTCCGAGCGGTCGACAAGAAGTCGAAAGAAGATCAGGGTAGTGATTGTCATTGTCATGGTGACGGCAATGCCGTAAGCGGCTGCCAAGTTAGTTGAAGACCTGAATCCGATTACTAGCCCAATGCACGCGACCATGAGCACCCAGTTGACAAGCGGGACATAGATCTGGCCGGAGTGATCTTGTGATGTGTGGCGAATCTGAATGCGTGGCAAATAGTCAAGTTGAACTGCCTGCGCTGTGAGTGAGAAAACTCCAGAGATAAGTGCCTGTGATGCAATGACGGTGGCGAATGTTGCGAGCACTACGAGTGGCAGTAGCAGTGGAGTAGGAGCCATCCGAAAGAAAACGCTTTCAATGGCTTCTGGATGTGCAAGAAGAAATGCCCCTTGCCCCCAATAATTAAGGACAAGAGCGGGCAGTACAACCGCATACCAACCCATGGTGATGGGGCGCCGACCAAAGTGCCCCATGTCTGCATACAACGCTTCGCCACCTGTGACAACTAAAAAGATAGAGCCAAGAGATAAAAATGCTTTGCCGGATTCATGAGTGAAGTAGCGAATCGCATAAATTGGGTTCACTGACGCGATGATTCCGGGATCTGGAATAATTTTTGAGAGACCAAGAAGTGCAAGTGTGGCAAACCACACGATCATGACGGGGCCAAAGACTTTTCCGACCGCTCCGGTGCCGCGACGTTGCACGATGAACAGTCCGAGCAAAATAACAACGGCGATAGGTATTACCCACGCGTCGAACGAGGAAGACACTTCACCGAGGCCTTCAACAGCACTCAAGACCGAAATTGCCGGAGTGATGATTCCGTCTCCGTAGAGAAGAGCTGTTCCAAAAATACCAAGAGCCACGAGGATGCCAGCGCTTTTTGCAGCAGAAGAATTTTTCGGCATAACCAATGAAGTGAGCGCCAAGATTCCGCCTTCACCATGGTTGTCGGCGCGCATCACGAATAACAAATATTTAATCGAGATAATAATGACGAGAGCCCAGAAAGCGAGCGAACAGACTCCGAACACATTGATGCGGTCAACGGTCATTACGTGTGACTTTTCAGTGAACGCTTCTTTTAGCGAATACAACGGGCTTGTGCCGATGTCTCCAAAGACCACTCCGATTGCACCTAGTGCTAGCGCGCCAGTTTTTGTTGAGGAATGATTTGGGTGATGTTGATCGTCGTGCAGTTTTGCTTGCGCTGCAGCCTTTTGGGCAGATGCCTCAGCGATAGCTCTTTTGGCAAAGTCAACCGACTCTGGTCCTGCGGTAGTGTCTGAGCCCACGACTAAGAGATGCTACTTCTATGCAGGCGAGTTATTGACAATGAACCAGAATCGGACACAATGGCTGCTCTAGGCGTAATCGACGGAGGCATAACTGGAAAGTTTGTCAAGGCGGTGCTGGGCGTCAATTAGTCGAACAGTGCCCGACAATGAGCGCATCACAAGGCTCTGGGTGCGTGCACCATGTGAGTCAAAGCGAACACCACGTAAAAGTTCACCGTCTGTCACTCCGGTGGCTGCAAAAAAACAGTTGTCACCTTTGACCAGATCTTCGGAGGTGAGCACTTTGCTGAGGTCGTATCCAGCAGCAATTGCGGCATTGCGCTCGAGTTCGTTTCGTGGCCAAAGGCGACCCTGTATTTCTCCGCCCATACATTTGAGTGCGGCTGCGGAGATGACTCCTTCAGGCGTGCCGCCAATGCCATACATAATATCGACGCCAGCATCTGGCCATGACGTTGCGATTGAGCCAAAAATATCTCCGTCGCTGATGAGTTTTATTCGAGCTCCAGTACTGCGAACTTCTTCGATGAGTTCTGTGTGTCGGGGGCGATCCAGAATCATGATTGTCAGGTCGCGAACCGATTCTCCTTTTGCTTTGGCAACCCAACGAAGGTTTTGAGTTGGGGTTGCAGTGATGTCAATATGTCCGACGGCTTGTGGGCCGACGACAATTTTTTCCATATACATGCATGGACCGGGATCGAACATGGTGTCACGCTCAGAAACTGCAATCACTGAAATAGCATTACCCAGACCAAGAGAAGTAAGCGTTGTTCCGTCGATTGGGTCAACTGCGACGTCTGTGCGAGGTTGCGAACCGTCGCCAACTTTTTCGCCGTTGAAAAGCATTGGAGCCTCATCTTTTTCGCCTTCTCCAATAACCACGATGCCATCCATCCGCACGGTGGCGAGCACAGTGCGCATTGCCTCAACGGCTGCTGCGTCGGCACCGTTCTTATCGCCACGTCCAACCCAGCGAGAACCTGCAAGAGCAGCAGATTCTGTAACACGCACAAGATCCATGGCCAGGTTGCGGTCTGGCTTTTGAGCACGACGTTCGTTCATTTCCTCTACCGTAGCAAGGTGGGCTCGAATCTCAGGCTCTAGAGTTGCCAAAGCATGAGTACCCGCAAACTGATCTTGACTGCGCTGGTATGCGGATTGGCCATCATGCTGGCAGGTGGTGTCAAATTGTTCCAGACAGCAAACAACGACAAAAAGATCGAGATTCTGGCTGTGGGTCAAGAAGCAGTTCTCGGGGACATGACCGTGTCTGTGAAGGCAATTGAGCAGGGCGCTCAAGGAACCATTGTGACCGTGCAGATGATGGGGGTGGACGGTGCCGACGCCAATGAGGGCTGGCGCTTGCTGACCGGAGCAACGGTTCTGCAACCTACCAAGCAGGTCTCCGCAAAGACTGTGTCCTGCGCCACACTGAGTATCAACGTCGCGGTGTCGTGCGATGTAGTTTTTGCACCCACAACGGGTCGCGTAACGGTGGCCTATCTACGTTCTGGGTTACAAAGACAGTGGGCAAGATAAGCAACAACGCTTTGGCAACATCTATCCCGCTACCGTAGGAACTGGTAACAGCGAACAAAGTTGTTCGTTTAAAAGAGAAGGAGTACCCGTGGCCGATCAATTCGACCTGGTGATTATTGGTGGTGGACCCGGAGGCTATGCAGCCGCGTTTTATGCTGCATCAGCCGGAATGACAGTTGCACTTGTTGAAAAAGACACGATTGGCGGGACATGTCTGAATCGCGGGTGTATTCCAGCGAAAGCGTTTTTAGAAACAGCCGCAATGCGTCGCCATGTAGAGCACGCCAAAGATTTTGGAATTGATGCAGCGATTGGCGTCACAGACTTTGCGGTGGCGCAAGCGCGAAAACAAAAAATTGTCAATGGCCTCGTGAAAGGCCTGACTGGTTTGACGAAAAACAAAAAAGTGGCGTACCACCTAGGAGTTGGCTCTTTGGGTGCAGACAAGACCGTCACTGTGACTGCTGCAGACGGCACAACGACTCAACTGCGCGGTAACAATGTTGTGCTGGCAGCCGGAAGCGTGCCGCGAACAATTCCGGGCTTCGAAATTGGCGGACCGATTATGACATCAGACGAAGTATTGATGCTTGACCGTATTCCGTCTCGCATTGCCGTCATCGGTGGTGGTGCAATCGGATGTGAATTTGCTTCGACTTTTATTGATCTCGGCGCACAGGTAACTATTTTAGAAGGCCTCCCCAAAATTCTTCCTGGGCTTGATGCTGATGTTGCCAATGTTGTGGTGCGTAGTTTTCAGAAGAAGAAAATTGATATTCGCACAGGAGTGAGTGTGACGGGTCACACGCCAAATGCAAGCGGTGGTACTGCTGTTGCATTTGGTGACGGAGAATCACTTGAAGTTGATGCCGTCATCATGTCAGTAGGTCGCCGTCCGTTTGCAGACGACCTTGGTCTTGGAGCGTCACAGGTAAACGTTTCTGACAGGGGGTTTGTTGAAGTAAACGAATACTGCGCAACAACCGAGAGCGGCGTGTATGCCATTGGCGATCTCATCAATACCCCCCAACTCGCTCATGTTGCATATGCCGAAGCAATCTTGGTCGTGAAGCACATGCTCGGTGAAACAGCAATTCCAGTTGATTATGATCGCGTGCCGTGGGCAATTTATTGTCATCCAGAAGTTGCATGGGCTGGCCAAGGAGAAGAAGCCGCAATCGCATCCGGTCACGATGTTTTGGTTGCTAAGCATCAGTTTCGAGCCAACAGTAGAGCGCAGATTTTGGGAGAGATTGACGGTCTCGTCAAAATCATTGCCAAGAAAAATCCCGATGGCACTGCCGGTCAGGTCTTGGGCGTGCACATGGTTGGTCCGTGGGTTACCGAGCAGTTGGCGGCGGGTTACTTGGCAGTGAACTGGGAGGCATCAGTAGAAGAAATCGCACATTTCATTCAGCCTCATCCGAGCTTGTCAGAACTTTTCGGCGAGACTGTGATGTCACTCACGGGTCGCGGAATCAACGTCTAGGAGTCTTCACAACATGGCAGATATCACGCTTCCTCAATTGGGTGAAACCGTCACCGAAGGAACCATCACGAAATGGTTTAAAAAAGTTGGTGATGTCGTTGCCCTTGACGAACCATTGTTTGAAGTGTCAACAGAAAAAGTTGACACCGAGGTACCGTCTCCAATTGCTGGAACGTTGTTGGAGATACGAGTCAACGAAGGCGATACTGTGCCCGTTGGGACCGTTATTGGCGTGGTCGGAGTCTCCGGTGCAGCACCAGTCGCACCAGCACCAGTCGCACCAGCACCAGTCGCACCAGCACCAGTCGCACCAGCACCAGTCGCACCAGCACCAGTCGCACCAGCACCAGTCGCACCAGCACCAGTCGCACCAGCACGAGCAGTTGCCAGAGGCGTGTTGCTCTCACCTGTAGTGCGCCGACTTGTTGCCGACAACGGGGTAGATGTTTCGCAAATCACTGGCACCGGACCTGGCGGGCGCATTACTCGAGATGACGTGCTCGCAGTCATTGAAAAAGGCGTTGTGTCAACTCCTGCCGCTGTGCCTACAAGTACGACTACAAGTACGACTACAAGTACGACCGAATCTGTGGCAGTGAGCGCACCTGCTGAGCCACCTGCCCAAGCACGCACTGTCGCTGCACCACGAGTCGTGAGTGGCGAACGAGATGAGGTAGTTGCTCTTTCAAAGATTCGACAACTCACTGGTGCTCACATGTTGATGAGCAAAAACACCAGCCCGCATGCACTTAGCGTTGTCGAAGTCGATTTCATCAATGTTGATTCTGTGCGCTTGCCTCTTAAAGATGACTTCAAGTCAGCTGAGGGTTTTGCATTGACGTATTTGCCGTTTATCTCGCGCGCGGTGATTGATGCGCTAGTTGAGTTTCCGCATCTCAATGCTTCAGTTGCCGGAGAAACATTGATTGTGCGTCATTACATAGATCTTGGTGTAGCGGTTGATCTGGACTATCAGGGCCTGATTGTTCCGGTTGTTCGTGATGCAGAGACAAAACGACTACGGGCGATTGCGCGAGAGATAAATGACCTCGCCCAGCGGGCGCGTACACGCAAGCTATCTCCTGATGAAATCCAGGGCGGAACATTTACTATAACTAATAACGGATCAGCTGGTTCTGTACTGACGATGGCGATTATCAGTCAACCTCAAGTGGCAATTTTGTCAACAGATGCAGTTGTCAAGAGACCAGTTGTGATCGAAACAGCAGACGGCGGAGAAAGCATTGCTATCCATCCCATTGGCAACTTGGCTCTGACATGGGATCACCGTGCCTTTGATGGTGCGTATGCCGCTCGTTTCTTAGTCAAGATCAAACACATTTTAGAGACCAGAGATTGGTCAGCGGAAATATAGATATGTCGTCTTCTGTTTTGCGAGTGCGCTGGCTCGGTCGTGTTGTGTATTCCGAAGCGCTTGCCTTGCAGGAATCTATTTTTCTAAACGGCTCTGACAATCGATTGCTGTTGCTGGAGCATCCACATGTTTTTACGTATGGTCCGTCAGCAGATCTGGCAAGCAATCTCAGGTGTGAACCTGCGCAAGTGGGTGCAGAATTTGTTGCCGTGAACCGCGGTGGAGACATCACATATCACGGGCCCGGACAACTAGTTGGTTATCCGCTGCTAACACTGCCACCAAAGATTGCAGACAGTGATGGCCCTGCAGACTCGGTTGCGTATGTGCATTCAGTGGAGCAAATGATTATTGACTCGCTACGCGAACTTGGTTTGCAAGATGTTGGCACAATGCAAAAATATCCAGGAGTATGGGTGAATCCCAATGGCGATAGCCCACGAAAGATTTGCGCTATCGGAGTGCGTGTGTCGCGCCGCCGCACGATGCATGGGTTCGCGTTAAACGTTTCGACAGATCTCGACTACCTGCGAGAGCACATTGTTCCGTGTGGTATCTCTGAGTATCCAGTGACGTCGATGCATGAAGAAGGTATTGATGTATCGATCAAAGAAGTCGTTGATGTTGTGTCGCGACACGCGGCAAAGTTGTGGGGTAATTCGCAACTTGAGCGACAAGATGTCGCATGGAAAGAGTCACTCTTAGACCTGTCGGCATTTTCACGCGGCGAAGGTCCTGGCCAGCCAGTGCGCATGATGGGACGACTTGCGCGCGCCGGCGTTGAGGGAGGAGTCGACATCTCTGCTCGAAAGCCTGATTGGATTCGTCCTCGAGTTCATCATGGTCCAGAAGTTCTGGCCTTAAAGAAAACATTGCGAGATGCATCACTAGTCACCGTGTGTGAAGAAGCCGGTTGTCCAAACTTATCTGAGTGCTGGAGCAGCGGCACGGCAACATTTATGGTGTTGGGCGAACGATGCACTCGAGCGTGTGGATTTTGTTTAATCGATACACAAAAGCCACTTGATGCAGACCATCACGAACCAAAGAGAGTGGCTGATGCCGTACGTCAAATGGGTCTGTCTTATGCCGTGCTCACAATGGTGGCTCGTGACGATCTTGTCGATGGCGGAATGGAACATGTTGCGCAATGCGTGCGGGCGATTCGCGCCCATGATGCAAGCATCAGCGTAGAAACACTTATCTCAGATGTTCGCGGAACAGATGCACTTCAGATTTTGATTAATGAACGACCAGATGTAATGAACCACAATGTCGAAACGGTGCCACGCCTGCAACGCGCAGTCCGTCCGTCCGCTGGTTATGCACGAAGTCTGTCGGTGCTGGCAAGATCGAAGCGCGCCGGCCTTATCACCAAGTCAGGGCTAATTGTGGGTATGGGAGAAACAGACGATGAGATTGTGGGAACTCTTTCTGACCTGGCTGCGGTTGGCGTCGACATTGTGACTATTGGCCAGTACCTGCGACCCACAACAAATCATTTGCCTGTAGCGCGCTGGGTAGAACCGCATGTGTTTGAGATGTATAAAGAAGTTGGCGAAGCATTCGGAATCGGCCATGTGGAGTCGAGTCCATTAACGCGGAGTAGTTATCACGCTAAAGAATCAGCACAACACGCCATTGACGTGGCTGTACCTGTCAGCATCGGAGCGAAGTGATTTCTGTCCATGACTCCAGTGTGTTTGAGAATCGTCTAGCGCGAGTTCGCGCAGCAATGTCGCAACAAGGCGTCGATGTGTTGTTGCTTTCGGTCGGACATGACTTGCCATATCTCACTGGCTATTACGCGATGCCACTTGAGAGGCTCACAATGTTGGTGGTTCCAGTTGATGCAGCAGCATCAATGGTAATCCCGCGCCTTGAAGCGCCGCGAGTAACAGAGATGCCGTCTGTGTTTTCGCTTGTTCCCTGGAACGAGACAGATGACCCAGTGGCAATAGTTGCAAAACTCGTTGGTGCTGCCACAACGATTGCAGTGGGCGATCAGATGTGGGCACGATTCTTGGTAGAACTGCTAGATCATTGTCCGCATGCGCACTATCGACGCGCGGTAGACGTCGTTGGTCCCTTGCGTATGGCCAAAGATGCCGCTGAAATCGAAGCCCTACGGGCGGCTGGTGCGGCAGCTGACAGAGTTGCGGTGCAATTACATGCTGGCGAGATTGCGCTTATTGGGCGCACAGAAGCCCAAGTGTCGGCTGATATTTCAGCGCGGCTTATTGAACAAGGGCACGATATTGTGAACTTTGCAATCGTGGCCGCTGGAGAAAACGCAGCGAGCCCCCATCATCATGCAGGTCCACGAGTTCTCAAACAGGGTGACATCGTGTTGTGTGACTTTGGCGGAACAATGAATGGTTATTGCAGTGACATGACGCGGTGCGTTCATCTCGGAGATGTCCCGTCAGACATCGCTGATGCTTATGCAGTGTTGCACCAATCCCAGGCGGCTGGCGTTGCAGCTGGTGTCGTGGGCGCGCGGTGCGAGAGCATAGATGCAGCCTCTCGACAGGTGATCAATGATGCGGGGTATGGCGAGTTCTTCATACATCGAACCGGACACGGCATCGGCATGGAAGCGCACGAAGACCCCTACATGGTGAGCGGTAATGCGCGCCTTTTAGAGGCTGGACACGCATTTAGCGTTGAACCAGGCATCTATCTCCCCGGAAAATGGGGGATGCGGTTAGAAGACATCGTGGTCGCCACTCCAGGGGGCCCTGAGTCGATGAACTTTGCTAATCACTCGCTGGTTGTCCTTTGAGTTGTCTCTGCGTTTTGGCAAACGGACAAAGTCGGCAAGACTAAGAGAATCGATCGGGGGATGAAATGTTAGATGTAGCAATCACAGGAGCAATGGTGGTGGACGGCACAGGCGCCGAACCGCGTCGTGCCGATATCGGCATTGTCAACGGCAAAGTTGCCACAATCGGTGAACTAAAAGATTCAAGCAAACAAGTCATTGATGCAACCGATCTTGTCGTGTGCCCAGGGTTTATTGATTTGCACACGCACTACGACGCACAAGCATTTTGGGATACAACGCTGAGTCCTTCACCAATGCACGGTGTTACAACTATCATCGGCGGCAACTGTGGGTTCACGATTGCTCCACTAACACCACAAGATGGCGATTACCTCATGCGAATGTTGGCTCGAGTCGAAGGCATGCCACTTGAGGCTTTGCAACAAGGAGTTCCCTGGAACTGGCACACCACAGCTGAATATCTCGATTCTCTTGACGGCAAATTATTACCGAACGCCGGATTCTTAGTCGGGCATAGCGCTTTGAGGCGTGTCGTCATGCACGACGACGCCAATCAACGTGCTGCCACACCAGCCGAAATTGAATTAATGGTGGTGCTGTTGCGCGACGGTTTGCGCGCCGGCGGCTTGGGCTTTTCGTCCACATGGTCTCCAAGTCACAACGATCACACCGGATCGCCGGTGCCATCACGTCACGGAACCCGCGAAGAACTCTTGGCGTTATGTGCTGAGGTTTCGCAGCACGACGGCACAACGCTCGAGTTCATTCCGGCGGTGGGGGAGTTCCCCGACGAAGTATTCGAACTGATGGGCGACATGAGCGCTGCTGCTAATCGTCCCTTGAACTGGAATCTTTTACAAGTGTTTGCTCATAACTGGGATCTTGTTCAGCATCAACTTGCAGGTTTTGATATTGCAGCAGCGCGCGGCGGACATGTATTGGCGCTGACTTTGCCAGATACTTTCCGTGTGCGACTGAATTTCAAGAGCGGTTTTGTCCTCGACATTCTGAATGGGTGGGACTCTTTAATGGCGTTGCCAGACGAAGCCAAGACTGCAATGTTGCGCGATCCAGAAGGTCGTGCAGAAATGAATCGACTTGCTCAAACTACAGAGGGGCCAACCCGCGCAATTGCAAACTGGGCTGGGTACTTTTTGCTACAAACATTTACAGCGAAGTGGAAACCGTACGAAGGTCGTCTAATAGGCGAGATTGCTCGCGAGTTGGGTGTTGATGCATGGAACCTCTTGTGCGACATCGTGCTTGACGACAGACTTCTTACTGTGATTGCTAATCAAGATCGTGGTCAAGATGACGAAACATGGCGTCGACGAGTAGAAGTGTGGCGTGATCACAGGGCAGTAGTTGGCGCAAGCGATGCCGGCGCACATCTCGACATGATCGATAGTTATGCGTTTAGTACCACACTGCTTGCGCGCGCAGTGCGTGAACGCGATTTGATGCCCATCGAAGAAGCGATTTATCATCTCACCGATCGACCTGCTCGTTTGTACGGACTCAAGGGTCGTGGGCGCATTCAGCAAGGATGGGCTGCAGATATTTGCATTCTTGACCCCTCAACAGTTGGCCCAGGACCTGCTCTAATGAGATTCGATCTGCCTGCTGGTGCAGGTCGTATATACGGCGAGTCGATAGGCATTGAACACGTGCTTGTAAACGGAGTCCCATGTGTGCGTAACAATGTCGCCCTCGAAGCCCGCCCCGGAACATTATTGCGTTCTGGGCGCGACACCGAGACCGTTACTGTTCGGTGATTCATCTTGACGCCGCAACGGTCTTGTTGCAATGGGCAACAGGGGGATTGCTATTTTTGTGGTTTACAACTCACCGTCATGACGTAGGTCGTGGTTATGGGTGGTTGTTGCGTAGCAGTTTTAGCGTCATAAGCGCTGGCGCGTGTGCGAGTGGTCTGGCATTTGGAGTGTCCCCTGTTCGAGATGCTGCAGCAGCACTTGTGGCAGTCGCATCACTATTAACACTGAGACGTACGAACATGAGATGGGATCTGTTGGCGCCTTGCATCGGGGTTGTGGGATTAATTGCCGCCGCCATTGACTCTGCTAGTGGCACTGGTGCAACCACAGTTTCGTTGTTGCGCATTCTCGTGGGCGCTGTGTTTTTAGGAGCAGTGACCGACGCAATGTTGCTGGGCCATTGGTATTTAGTGCAACCAGGATTACCACGACAGATTTTAAACGAACTCATCGATACGGTGTTTTGGATTTTGCCATTCGAGACAGCAATGCTGTTGCTTCCAACGGGCATGGTCAGCGTGTTAAATGGCTCGATCGATGATGGATGGAACGGCGTGCTTGGCTGGTTTTGGCTGGCCTGCGTCGTCACAACGGGTGTATTGGTGCGGGTCACTAAGGCAGCACTGCGAGAACGCAGTTATTCGGCCGTGATGGCGGCGACAGGCCTCATGTATTTAGCAATTTTGACAGCTTTTGGCACCGACCTCGTGGCGCGTGCAGTTCTGGCATAGTGTCTCGTCATGGAATTTTTTGAGCGCACAATCTTCAATGACGAACACGACCAGTTTCGAAAGACCTTTCGCAATTGGCTAGACAAAGAAGTTGTTCCAAACCATGAAGAATGGGAAAAAGACGGAATCACTCCGCGGTCGCTTTGGCTCGAAGCCGGAAAACATGGTTTTCTGGGATTGACAGTTGCCGAACAATACGGCGGTGGTGCAACTGAGGATTATCGCTTTGCAGCAATCATGGCAGAAGAAGTTGGCTATACCGGCGTAATCGGGAGCGCTAACGGATTCACATTACACAACGACATTGTGTTGCCGTATTACATCTCATTGGCAAATGAAGACCAAAAAGATCGCTGGCTACGAGGCATGGTAACTGGCGAACTCATTGGTGCACTAGCAATAACTGAACCAAATACCGGTAGCGATGTTGCGGGCGTCAAGACAACTGCTGTGCGCCATGGCGATACATGGGTCGTGAATGGAGCAAAGACATTTATCTCAAATGGAATCAACAGTGATCTAGTTGTAACCGTGTGTCGCACTGATCCAGAAAAAGGTCATAGTGGTTTTTCGTTACTGATTCTTGAGCGCGGAATGAAAGGCTTCGAAAGAGGTCGCAATCTCGACAAGTTGGGAATGCACGCACAAGACACGGCCGAGCTGTTCTTTACTGACGTAGAGGTACCCGCCCAAAACATGTTGGGTGACGAAGGAATGGGATTCACTTACCTCATGCGCAATCTTGCTCAAGAACGACTTGGCATTGCAGTTGGTGCCGTTGCAGTGGCCGATGCGGCACTGCACTGGACACTTGACTACACCCGCGAACGAAAAGCATTTGGTCAATCCATCTCGCAATTTCAAAACAGCAAGTTCTTGCTTGCTGAGTTGGCAACAGAAGTCCAGATTGCCCAGGTCTATGTTGACCATTGTGTGGAACTGCACTGCGCCCAGAAACTGAATGCAGAACAGGCTGCTGCCGCTAAGTTCTGGACAACTGAGTTGCAAAATAAGGTCGTTGATCGGTGCCTGCAACTGCATGGCGGATACGGGTATATGCGCGAGTACCCGATTGCTCGGGCGTGGGTAGATAGTCGAATTCAAACCATTTACGGTGGCACAACTGAAATCATGAAAGAGATCGTTGGCCGCAGTTTGACGCGTTAAAGAATAACTCCAGCAGCACGAAGAGCGGTTGCATCAAGACCGAGCTCGGTCACAATGTCGTCGCTGTGTTGTCCGTATGCAGGAGCTAGAGATGAGACAACAGTTGGAGTTTTGGAGAAGCGTGGCGCACTGCGAACTTCGCGTACGAGACCAGCAGTGGGGTGCTGGCGCTCGACGAACACCTTGTTGTGCACGACTTGTGGTGTACCTGGCAGGTCTTGCAGGCTGACGACAACTGATCCGGGAAGATCAAACTTGCGTGCGCGCTTGACGAACTCAGCACACGTCAGTTTGCCGAGACGCCCGCTAATTATTTCTACAAAGACACCGGCATTGAGCGCACGCGCCTGAGCAGTAGAGAAGCGTTCATCGTCAGCAATCTCAGGAACTCCAAGCACGCCACAAAGTGAACGAAACTCGGCGTCGGTTACAACGGATATAGTGCAATGCCCGTCCTGAAGTTTGTTGATGCCGTAATTAGATGCAATGGTGGGGGCGCGAGTGGCGTCGTCATCAAGAATTGCATCGTTCATGGCACCGTCAGGCCAGATAAACGCGATTGCTGCGTCAAGCATTGCCAACGTTACGTGCTGTCCGCCGGCACCTCGCTCGCGTGCAAGCAGTGCGGCGGTGATGGCTTGCGATGCAGTAAGGGCTGTAACTTTGTCACAAATGAGTGTGCGCAGCGCACTAGGCTCGCCGGTACGTGGGTCGGTCTGAATCGAGATCAATCCAGACGCTGACTGGATGACGTTGTCATACACTCGCAATCCGCTGTTGGGGCCATCTGGTCCGAAGCCGCTGATTGATACGTAGATGAGATTTTTATTAATGACAGAGAGATCGTCGTAGCCCAAGCCCAAACGATCGAGTGCGCCTGGTCGAAAATTTTGAATCAGAACGTCAGCGGTGGCAACAAGTTTGTGCATGATCTCGATGCCTTTGGGTTTTTTGAGATCAACAACGAGCGACCGCTTGCCACGGTTGTTAAGCACAAAGATTCCAGTTGTTCCGTTTTTGCTTGTGCCGAGATAGCGCATCATGTCGCCAATGCCAGGCGACTCGACTTTGATTACATCGGCACCTTGATCTGCCAGCAACATTCCTGATAGTGGTCCGCTAATCATGACGGACATATCAATGATGCGAATGCCGTCGAGTGGTCCTTTGGCTGTACTCATTGTGGTCCTCCTGGTGCGACGAACGGCCATGGCCGACGTTGTTCGATAATGTGGGCTAGTTCGAGAAGTAGTTGTTCGGAAAAATGTCGACCAATTATTTGTAGACCAACAGGAAGTCCATCTACAAAACCAGCTGGAACCGATATGCCGGGGTTTCCGTGGAGGTTGCACGGAAATGTGAGCAAACCATTGTTACGCCCGCCGGCCTTGATGCCACCAAAAGTGCTGGGCAGTGGACCTTGGGCGTCAAAGGCGATATCAGGATTGCTTGCTGTGATCACAATGTCGACTTGTTCAAAAATTTCCGCCATGCGTTGGTTGAGGTCGGCACGACGTGCTTCGATACGAGCCCGTGCCTCGCTTGAATATTTGCCGTGCGTGAATTCAAGTGCAAGGCGCATCTCGGGGGTGAGTTGTTCTGCACATGCGGGCCATCTGTCGCCAAGTTCTGCTGCAAGTTCAATTGTTCCGGAGATAGACCATGCGGCACCCATTCGCGGAAGAGTCGTATTCACACCATCAATGCGTTTGAGTCGTGCAGCAATCATGAGATCGTCTGCTGTGTCGAGAAGAACGTTCCACATTGCAGGCGATACAACCGCGCCACCCCAATCAGAGACAACTGCAACTCGCAAACCAGCAACTTCTATAGTTCCAAGACCATTTTCCCATCCGCTTGTGCGTTGCAAACTGAGAGGATCTCGCGTGTCGTGGCCGTTTGACACATCAAACCATCTAGCAGTATCTCTAACGCTGCGTGATACACACCCGACGGTGACGGTGAGATTGCTGTACTGCGAAAATGGACCGCGAGGAATCCGCCCATATGTTGATTTGAGTCCAACTAATCCGGTGAAGCCAGCCGGAATGCGAATTGAACCACCACCATCACCAGCGGTTGCCAAAGTAAACAAACCTCCTGCTACTCCTGCTGCGCTCCCGCCTGAAGATCCGCCAGGCGTGCGACCGTGTTGCCAAGGATTATGAGTCGCCCCATTAAGCACTGTACGGGTGACATTGACGCCGCCGAACTCGCTCGCAGTAGTCAAACCAAGTGGCACCATGCCGCCAAGATCGCGGATTCGTTGTACGTGGATAGATGTGTGCTGGGCGATTCTGTCAGCAAAGACAATTGATCCGCTTGTGTCAGGCCATCCCTCAACACTGTCGAGTTCTTTGATGCCCACCGGGACACCACCAAACGGCAAGGATATGTCGGCGTTTCTTGCTGCCTGCTCAGCTGATGCGGAATCCGTAAAAGAAACGGCGTTGAGAGAACTCGACGAGATTGCGTCGTACGTGGCGCGCAATTCTTCAAGCGGGGAACGGCGTTTTGCCCTGAATTCATCAACGAGGGAGCAGGCGTCTCCCTGCCACGGTTTGTTTTCCATATCAGCGAAAACTAGCCGACATTGCCCGAACTACAACCCGTCGGAGAAAATCGAGCGTCACTAGACTGTGGTTTCAACAGAACGCGGAAGACAATAATGAACGCATATGGCGCACAATCCCATTCAGACATGCCAGTTCGACCAGGCATGACGGTGCCCCTGCCGGGTCATCTACATGCTCAAAAAGACAAACTTCGTGAACTCGCAGATTTGGGATACACCGACATCTGGTCTGCTGAAGCAGATGGCGCTGATGCGTTTACGCCATTGGCACTTGCTGCTGCGTGGGAGCCACGTTTGCGCCTTGGAACTGCCATTGTTCCGGCGTACACAAGAAGCCCCGCATGTTTTGCGCAGTCAGTCGCCACGCTTGCAGATGCTGCGCCTGGGCGCTTTGCCATCGGAATCGGATCATCAAGCAATGTGATAGTCGAAAAATGGAACGGTATTCCGTTTCAAGAACCATACAAAAAAGTACGCGATGTCGTACGGTTTTTAAACGACGCTCTATCGGGCGAAAAGATTACAAAAAAATACGACACTTTTGAAGTAAACGGTTTCAAAATGGCTATTCGGCCAGAAGTAAAACCACAGATCCTTGTTGCAGCATTGCGCGAAGGGATGCTGCGTCTTGCAGCCCGCGAAGCGGACGGAACAATCATCAACTGGCTATCCGCAAACGACGTCATTCGAGTGGCTGATGTCATTCGCGACGCCTCTGGCGGTGTCCCCAAAGAAATCGTTTGTCGTATTTTTGTCTGTCCAAGTACCAACACCGACCAAGTGCGTTCTGCTGCAAAATTTGCAATTGCGGCCTACCTCAACGTTCCGGTGTATGCGGCATTTCATGAATGGCTTGGCAGAGGAGACGACCTGCACGGAATGTGGGACGCCTGGAAATCTGGTGATCGTAAGGCTGCGCTGGCCGCTATTCCAGATCACGTCGTAGATGATCTCATCGTGCACGGCTCCCCAGAGCAGTGTCGTGATCGCATCCGTCAATATTTTGATAACGGAGTCACAACGTCATCGTTGGCAATTTTGGCACTTGATCCTGAGCTAGACCACTGGCAAGCCGTGCGTGATCTGTCACCTTCAGCGCATAAGTAATAACGAGTGGACGACGACGCAACAACAAAAGAGGGGTGGCGCCTCTTACGTGCAACACTCAAACAACAGCGGCGAGGTCTAACGGCTGGTATCACTGTTGGACTGCTCTGGACGATTGGCAAAATAGCAGTACCACAACTCACGCGATTTGCCATTGATCGCGGTATCGAACGCGGCGGATCATTGCTGTCGTGGACCTTACTGATTTTGGCAGCAGCCGTAATCGCTGGTTTCTTTTCTGGGTTCCGACGATTCTTTGCATTTAGAGAGAGCCGCCTAACCGAGACAATATTGCGGGAAAAACTCTTTGCCCATCTGCAGGGATTGCATGTCGGTTTTCATGATCGCACTCAAACAGGACAACTCATGAGCAGGGCATCAAGTGATTTGCAACAGATTCAAGGTTTTGTGGTGATGATTCCGATCACTATTTCTAATCTCGGAATGATTATTGGGGCTGTGGTTATTTTGATCGCCACCGATCCCGTGCTGGCGCTATTCGCACTAGCACCGCTTCCATTTGTGAATATCGCATTTCGGCGCTTTAGCGACCGAATACACGAGACCGTTCTAAAAGTGCAACAAGAGCAAGCGCAACTTGCCAACGTTGTCGAAGAGACAGTCTCGGGCGTGCGAGTTATTAAAGGATTCGGTGCCGAGTTAGTGCAAGCCAGAAAACTACAAAAAGAAGCTGATGATATTCAGGTGGTTTCGTTGCAGGCTTCGCGAATTCGCAGTAGTTTTCTGCCGGCGATTGATCTACTACCCACACTCGGACTTATAGCCGTATTGGGTGTTGGCGGACACAGGGTAATGAGTGGCGAAATGTCGGTTGGCGAACTTGTTGCGTTTAATGCGTATCTCACATTGCTTGTTTGGCCATTACGAAACATCGGCATGACAGTGGCGATGGGTCAACGTGCGGCGTCTGCATTGTTGCGAGTGCATGAGATCTTGTCAGAAGAATCCATCATCACTGATCCCAAATCACCTACAGTTCTCCCGAGGGCAGCACTGGCTCGGCCAATAGGTGCTGTGACATTTCGCGATGTGTCATTTAGTTACGAAGTTGGCCACACCGATGTACGTGTTTTGGGTGGACTTACGCTTGACATTGCTCCAGGGGAATCACTCGCAATAGTCGGTGCAACCGGTTCGGGTAAGAGCACAATCACTCGCTTGCTCTTGCGTTTTTATGACCCACAGTCCGGTCTGATTACGCTTGACGGGGTTGACCTCAAGGAACTGCGCCTGCGCGATCTACGCAGTTCTATTGGTGTCGTCTTTGAAGACACGTTGCTTTTTCATGACACGGTGTCTGCCAATATTGCTTTCGCTAAGCCCGATGTCGATTTATCTGTTGTTAAAAATGCAGCAAAGTTAGCTAGTGCGCATGAATTTATTCGACAACTACCTGATGGCTATGACACCTTGATCGGAGAACGTGGTTATTCATTATCGGGTGGTCAGCGTCAGCGCATTGCTATCGCGCGAGCCATTGTTGCCGACCCTCGAGTGCTAGTGCTTGACGATGCCACGTCTGCAGTTGACCCTACAAAAGAGCATGAGATTCGCGATGCGTTGGCCACAGTAATGAGAGGTCGTACGACATTGGTGATCGCTCATCGCTCTGCCACTATCGAACTAGCTGATCGAGTGGCACTTTTAGATGAAGGCAAAATTGTGGCAACCGGAACACACACCGAAATGTTGGCGTCCAATACGCGCTATCAAGAGGTTTTGGCCTCTTGGTCTGCCGTCAAGGAAGAATCTTAGATATGTGGTCTGACAGCGCAATATCTGAAGAAGACAAACTCAACCGTACGCAAACTCAGACGGTATTGCGTCGCAGTTTGCGGATGGCAAAACCGTTTCGGCGCTCAGTCGTCGGCGTATTTATCTTTGTCGTTGTCTCGGTGATTTGCACTCTGGCTGGGCCACTTTTAGTGCGATACGGAATCGACTCAGGTATTCGCAAAAATAACGGCAGAACCCTCAATATCGCCGTTGCCGGCTATGTAGTCGTTGCATTGCTTTCATACGTCGTCAGTCGTGGACAAATCATCTCTGTCAATATCGCGGGTGAAGGCTTCTTGCGACTTCTTCGACTGCGCGTTTTTGACAAGATTCAAAAACAATCAATGAGTTTCTTTGACCGTGAGAAGGCCGGAGTGTTGGTGTCCCGCATGACCGCAGACATTGAGTCAATGGCGGAACTTGTGCAGTGGGGGCTTTTAGGTTTCATGGCGGCATTCCTGCTGCTGTTGCTTGCACTGGTTCTCCTCTTTGCACTGTCATGGCAACTCACGTTCGTTGCTCTCTTGGTCTTGCCGATTCTCGTCATCGCGTCGGTGAAGTTTCAGCGTGACTCCAACAAGGCATACCTTGAAATTCGTGAAAAAGTTGGCAGTAATCTTTCTGCCTTGCAAGAAGGCATTACGGGAGTACGAGTAATTCAGGCATATGCACGAGAAGGCGAACAGATTCGACGTTTTGAAAAATCTAATCAAGATCTCTTCAGAAGTCATATGCATAGCGTTCGAGTCACGACTTGGTATTTCGGCCTCGTCGAATTCTCTGGCATCGCCGCATCGGCCTTGATGGTCGGAATCGGCGGGTGGTTGGTGCATCGCCAAGATGTTTCTCTCGGAACAGTTGTGGCCTTTGTTTTGTTGTTGGCGAATTTATTCGACCCTGTTCAACAATTATCTCAGTTGTACAACACTTTGCAGTCAGCAACTGCTGCGCTGCACAAGCTTTTTGCAATCATTGATGCAGTGCCAGATGTTGACGAAGCACAGGCTGCCGTCGAATTGCCAAGAAATGGCGACGTGGTGGTTAATCACGTCACATTTACATACGAAGCCGGAACACGACCTGCGTTAAAAGATGTCAGCATCACAGTGACGGCTGGCCAGCGACTTGCACTTGTTGGTCCAACGGGTGCAGGCAAATCAACGTTGGCAAAGTTAATGGCGCGCTTGTATGACCCCGATAGCGGAACCGTCACTTTTGGTGGCGTCGATCTGCGGCAGGCAACATTTGCATCATTGCGCGACCGTATTGTGGTGATTCCGCAAGAGGGATTCTTGTTTGATGGAACAATTCGCGACAACTTATTGATTGCTAAACCAGATGCGACAGAGGCTCAAATCATTGAAGCACTTACAAATCTGCAATTACTTGAACGGTTTGAGGCATTTTCAGAAGGGCTCGATACAGAAGTACAAGAACGCGGAACACGTTTATCAGCAGGGGAGCGACAACTAGTGGCGTTGTCCAGAGCAGCGCTTATCGACCCAGCAGTGTTGGTGCTAGATGAAGCAACATCAAATCTCGATCCGGGTACTGAACAGGAAATCGAGCGAGCACTTGAAAAACTGATGCAGGGTCGCACCGTTGTTGTCGTGGCACACCGTTTGTCAACAGTGCGACGTGCTGATCGAATTGCGGTCGTGAGCGATGCACGGGTCACCGAGTTCGGAACGCATGATGAACTTATTGCACTCGGCGGACATTACGCCGAGTTGTCGGCTACATGGGCGCAGTCACAACCGCAATAACTATTCGCAAGAGCGCCTACGGCGATCAGCGGGCAACAAAGTACTTTGCTTTAGGGTGGTGACAAATAATCGCCGACGTTGTCTGTTCGGGTTGATATTGCCATCCTGTTTCTTCGCTAACTTCGATTCCCAAACGACCAGCTTCAAGCAGCTCGGCTACGCGTGCATTGTCTTCTAAATCAGGACACGCTGGGTATCCCCATGAATAGCGACCACTTCGATATTGCTGTCTAAAGAGTCCAGCAATTGTGGGACCGTCTTCGTTGACAAAGCCCCACTCAGTGCGAATGCGATGATGCCAGTACTCAGCGAGTGCTTCAGTCATCTCGACGCCGATTCCGTGCAGTTCTAAGTATTTTTGATATTCGTTGGCGGCAAATAACTCGGCCGCTTTTTTGCTGACAGTAGTCCCCATTGTGACGATGTGAAATGCCGCGTAGTCGATTTCGCCAGAAGACACTGGTCGGAAGAAATCAGCGATACACAAATATGGCTCTACTTTTTGGCGCGGATAAGCAAATCGCGTGCGCTCCGCGGTGCGCGTTTCGTCTGTCCACACCACAAGATCATTGCCATCGCCGTTGACAGGGAAGTATCCGTACACCAATTGCGGGACCAAGACCCCTGATGCTTTGGCAGCCGCTAGTTGTTCGCGCAACATCGGGCGCATACGTTCTTTGAACTGTTCGTCTCTTTCGTTTTTTTCTGGACGGAACTGCCATTGATTGCGGAAAAGTGCCGTCTCGTTGATGTATGCGGCAATGTCATCTAACGGAATTCCCTTGACCACTTTTGATCCCAAGAACGGTGGAACAAAGACAGTGTTGTCGGTTTCTGCTTCGGGGGATCGAGCCGGAAGATTAAGTTCTGAGTCTGCGACTTTTTCTCGTTTTGGAATCATGCGAACTGTTGGGACTCGTCCATCGTCGACACTTTCGTCGCCAGATTTTTTGATGTCCATCAGTCGGTCAAGAGTGCTGAGCCCCTCAAAGGCATCTTTGCCATAGAACAGACGACCTTCATAGATTTCGCGTAAGTCACGTTCGACGTAGGTGCGAGTAAGGGCAGCCCCACCCAGCAATACCGGGACATGTGACAGACCGAGCGAGTTAAGTTCTTGAAGGTTTTCGCGCATGATAAGCGTACTTTTTACTAAAAGGCCACTCATGCCGAGCGCATCTGCTCCGACTTCTTTGACCTTGGCCACCATGTCAGTAATTGAGACTTTGATTCCGATGTTGTGCACGTCATAACCGTTGTTGGTGCAGATGATATCCACTAAGTTTTTGCCAATGTCATGAACATCGCCTTTGACCGTTGCTAGTACCAATACGCCTTTGGCGTTGCTAGCGCTTTTTTCCATAAACTGTTCAAGATGGCTTACGGCTGCTTTCATGGTTTGAGCACTTTGGAGCACGAATGGCAATTGCATTTGGCCCGAACCAAAAAGTTCGCCTACTTCGCGCATGCCGTCAAGCAAGATGTTATTGATGATGTCTAGCGGCGTAATGCCTTGGCTCATTGCAGTGTCGAGGTCGGTGGTGAGACCTTCTCGGTCACCGTCAATAATGCGGCTTCGCAGAATTTGTTCGACGGTCCAATCGGTACGGTCTTCCTTTTCTGCTTTGACAAGTGTGATGTCGGCAAATATTTCAAGGAGTTTGGATAACGGGTCGTAGTCGGGCGTGCGACGATCGTAAATCAGGTCAAGACAGACTTGTTTTTGTTCTTCGGGTATACGAGCAAGTGGGATAATTTTGGATGAGTGCACGATGGCGCTATCAAGTCCTGCAGTTTGCGCTTCGCTTAAGAACATACTGTTGAGTACTTGGCGACTTGCGGGGTTTAGTCCGAAACTGACATTGCTCACTCCCAGCGTGGTGTAGGCACCAGGAATTTCTGCCTTAATGCGACGAATCGCATCCATTGTCGCCATTGCATCGCGACGCAGGTCGTCGGCGCCGGTGCTGAGAGGGAATGTAAGTGTGTCAAAGATTAGATCGCTTGCCGACAGACCATATTGCGTGGTGGCGATGGTGTGGATTCGGTGGGCGATCTCCATTTTCCATTCGACATCTCGGGCTTGTCCGACTTCATCAATGAGCAAACAAATGACTGCTGCTCCGTAGTCGCGAGCGAGTCCAAATACTCTGTCAAGACGACTCCCAGGTCCTTCGCCATCTTCGAGGTTTGCTGAGTTCAGGATTGCTCGTCCGCCAACATGTTGTAAACCAGTTTCCATCACTGCTGATTCGGTGCTGTCAAGAACAAGTGGCACGCTTGCTTGCGTGGCAAACCGCGAAACGATCTCGTTCATATCTTCTTGGCCGTCGCGTCCGACATAGTCAACGCAGACGTCAAGAACATGTGCGCCCTCACGAATTTGATCAGTGGCAATCTTGGAACACGTGTCCCAGTCCTGACGCAACATTGCGTCACGGAAAGCCCGAGAGCCATTTGCATTTGTTCGCTCACCAATGATTAGAACGCTGTTTTCTTGTTCAATTGTGACTGGAGAATAGAGTGATGTCACGCTTGGCTCGATCTCGGTTGTTCTTTGCATCGGCGAAAGGCCGCGAACAGCCTCTACAACCTGACGCAAATGCTCAGGAGTGGTTCCGCAACAACCGCCGACGATTCCGATACCTAAATCTGTGACATGGTGACGATGAAACTCAGCCAACTGAGCTGGGGTGAGATCGTAGTGTGTCTTGCCGTCAACAATGCTTGGCAGTCCCGCGTTAGGCAACACGCTGATTGGGAGAGAACAGTATTTACTGAGATGACGCAGGTGCTCTTGCATCTCCGACGGACCAGTGGCGCAGTTGATGCCAAGGACATCGGGCTTCATTGCAGACAGCGCACTCACAGCAGCACCAATTTCTGTTCCTACCAACATGCGTCCGGTTGTTTCCATTGTGACTTGTACCTGCAACGGAACTTGTCGTCCCACTGAAGTCATCGCCATTCGACATGCCTGCATCGCTGCTTTTATTTGCAATAGGTCCATGCAGGTTTCGATTAAAAATAAATCGATGCCTCCGTCAAGTAGGCCTCGCGCTTGTTCTTCGTATGCGCTTCGCAAATCAGTGAATGTGATGTGCCCGAGGCTCGGGAGTTTTGTTCCGGGACCCATCGAGCCGGCCACGTATCGGGGGCGACCATCTGTTTCGTAGTCATTAGCGACTCGTCGTGCGATGGAGGCTGCTTTGACGTTGAGGTCATAGGCGCGATTCGCGATGTTGTACTCGGCCAACACCGTGCTAAATGAACCAAAACTGGCTGTCTCGAGCGCATCCACGCCGACATCAAGAAACGCTGCGTGCATTGCCTCTATGACATCAGGTCGTGTCTCACAGAGCATTTCATTACAGCCCTCAAGGGACGGCCCGCCGAAGTCGTCTGGTCCCAGATCGAGGTCTTGAACAAAGGTCCCAAAGGCGCCGTCAAAGACAATGACGCGCTCCCTAACGGCATCAAGGTATGGCTGGCGTGACATGACTCTTTTACGATAGTGGAAACATAAAGTTTTTAGCCGTATAGATACGCTTAAACACCTCTCTGCGTCTATCGTCACAGTGGTATGGCACGCGATCGGATCTACACCCGAGAGGGTGACGACGGAACAACAGGACTTTTCTACGGAGGCCGAGTTGCCAAGGACAGCGAACTACCGCGCGCCTATGGTGCAGTTGATGAAGCCCAGGCAGTAATGGGTTTGGTCCGAATTGCAGCGGGGCATGGCACGGAGTGTGACAAAATTTGTGTCTCGATTATGCGTGAACTTTGGGTCTTGATGGCTGAGCTGGCAACGTTGCCTGTGAACCGGACCAAGTTGGTACCCGATAAAAGTTCTGTCTCGCCAGAGATGGTGCTACGGCTTGAAAACATCATCGACGATCTCGACACTCGGTTCGAACCCCCAACAGAGTTTGTTGTGCCCGGAGAACATCCTGTTGCGGCATGGCTTGATCTTGCGCGCACTGTGGTGCGTCGTGCAGAACGGCACTCCTTTTCAGCAGCACCCCCGCCATCTCAAGTTGTGCCGTATCTCAATCGCTTGTCTGACTTGTTGTGGACAATGGCTCGTTGGCAAGAAGGCACATCGCGTCCCGTCCGCTCTCTCTAGGTGCCAGCGTCTAGCGTTGGCGACATGACAATTGCCGTTGAAGTTTCTCGCTCCGTTCCAAGCAAAATAGACGCTGTCGGAATTCCGATCGCATCAGATGGCCCCATACCGGCATCTGTTGGTCTGTCGCGTACGGCGCTGAAGTCGATTGGATTTGAAGGCAAGCGCGAACAAACGCTCGTTCTTCCGGCCGCAGGTCGTTCATCAGCCGTTCGCATTTTGATTGGAGTCGGCGAGCTCTCATCAATTGATGAGTCAGCAATGCGTTTGATTGCTGCTGCTTTAGCGCGTGCCGCCAAAAAAAATACGTCGCTTGCCACCACGCTTGCCGCCGTCGGTCGCATGGACCGCAAAACAGCAACACAGGCAGTAGTTGAAGGAGTCACGCTTGCAACACATAGATATGGGGCACTTAAGAACGACGAAGAGTTTTCTGCCAGGTTGACATCGCTTACATTGGTTGCAACGGATGCAACCTTGACTGCAACTAAAGCAGGCGTTGTGCGCGGAAAAGTTATTGCTGATGCAGTGTGTCAGGCTCGCGACTTTGCCAACATGCCACCGGCGTATCTGACCGCGCGCATGTTTGCCGACAAAGCAGTAGAGATTGCCCAATCAACAGGGCTCACTGCCACGGTCTATAATCGTGATCAGCTCAAAGCAATGGGTTGTGGCGGAATGATTGGCGTTAACAAAGGAAGCGTTGAACCACCACGGATGGTGAAACTCGAGTATTCGCCGGCAGGCTCTGGCCCAAAGATTGTGCTCGTAGGCAAAGGCGTGATGTATGACTCAGGTGGCATCAGCCTCAAGCCGAGCAATGATTCACATGCTGTAATGAAGATGGACATGAGCGGGGCTGCTGCTGTTTTGGCAACAATGAGCACTCTCAAAACTCTGAAATGTAAAACTAAAGTTACTGCGTATTTGATGTGCACGGACAACATGCCTTCTGGTGGTGCGCTCAAACTAGGAGACGTCTTGACGATGCGCAATGGCAAGACCGTAGAAATTCACAATACAGACGCAGAGGGTCGTCTTATTTTGGCAGACGGATTATCTCTTGCTGCAGAGTCAAAGCCAGACGCCATTGTTGACATTGCAACGCTGACAGGTGCGATTATCGTGGCCATCGGAGAAAAGATTGCTGGTGTGATGGGCAATAATCAGTCTTTTATTGAACAAATAAAGACTTCGGCGACGCGCGCAGATGAACCAGTATGGCAATTGCCATTAATTGATGACTACAAAAAAGGCCTTGACTCCGTCGTGGCAGATATGCGCAATGTCACAAGTGGCGGCGGTGCCGGATCAATAACGGCAGCACTATTTTTGAGGGAATTTGTTGCAGATGTCCCATGGGCACATTTAGATATTGCCGGAACAATGGATGTCAGTGCTGACGAAGGATGGCGCAATCGCGGTGCTACTGCGTTTGGAACACGGCTGCTTGTTGACTTAGTCACTAACTTTCGCAAACCAGCACGTAAATAGTTTTTACCCTTAGTTCTCGAGGGGCAATAAGACTTGGGCGGATTCTTCAAGATGGCGCACCCATTGTGCAGGAGACGATGGTTCGATGATTGGCAACACAACAAACTTGCTGGCACCCACCGCGATGAACTTATTTATCACGGCGACGAGTTGATCCCAGCCTTGCGGCACGAGTATGTTGATGTCTTCAAGATCTGGCCGTCGCGCTTGTAAACCCGCAAGTAAAGAATCCGGAAGTGCTGAGTGGGCGTATGGCAATAACACGCCAAAATGCTCTGGGTCAATGACGCGATCATGCTCTGTGGCAACTGCGGTGATGGTGTCCCAACCTGCAGCAGCATCATCTGGAGTGACAAACGATGGCAACCAACCATCAGCAAGTCGACCGATGCGCTTGAGTTCACTTGGTGCAATCCCACCAAGCCAAATGTCCGGCGGCTGTTGGATTGGTTTTGGTTGTACTCTCAAGTTGTCGTAGTGGAAATATTCACCGTGAAACGTCACCGAGTCTTGGGTCCAACATTGACGCATGACTTCGATAGCCTCATTAAAAATCCGTGCTCGTTGAGAGCGCTCAACTCCAAATGCTTGTTGCTCGTGAGCGTCCGCTACGCCGAGACCAAATGCGGGCAACAAGCGACCTCGAGACATGCGGTCTAATGTTGCGAGTTCTTTGGCCAGCACAATTGGGTTGCGCCCAGGAAGCACCATCACGCTCATCCCGAATTTCAGTTTGCTGGTTCGTCCAGCAGCCATCGACATAGCAACAAGCGGATCTGGTGCTTCGCCGCCGATGCGCTCACTCAGCCACAAACTGTCGAAATGGAGGTCTTCGAGCGCATCAACAACGTCAAGAAATCCGTGATCATTAAGCGTGGTGCGAACGCCGAGTCCGTAACCGATACGAATTTTCATGACCTTGAGAGTCTTACAGGGTCGGCAATTGATTTAAAAACAGGGGCGATAAGGGCAGTTTGCACTCCACCCCATAGCCCATATGTCCTGACTGGTAATCCCCCCAGAACACTCTAAGATATGGGCAGCGAAAGATAAAGGCGTCTTCACCAAGTAAAGGCATCCTCATGAACCAGTTCTTGTCTTTTCCCGCCTCGAACGCGGACAGCTCTAACCCGCTAACGCAACGCTGGATTGACTTTCGGTATTGATTAGTGAATGTTCTTCCTGAAACTTAGATGCACGACTAGGTCAGTTTTGATGTGAGCCTCTAATGGTGATTAGAAGTGGTTTAACTATTGAGTGCAACCTTAAGATTTGTCTGCCAATCCAGCTTGGTGAGGGCTTTATTTAGGAGAAGGTACTAACCACGGAGTTTTCCGTTATTTAGCAAGACTTAACGATCCCTTTCATTTTTGTGTTCAGTCTCCTAAAG
>SHUT01000049.1 GCA_009691255.1 Ilumatobacteraceae bacterium | reverse complement strand
TATGCCGTGATGCCCGGCCGTGTGTTTCGTCGTGACACTCCCGATGCCACACATATGCCAGTGTTTCATCAAATTGAAGGTCTAGTTATCGACAAGAACATTACGTTTGCTGATCTCGCCGGAACGATAGAAGCTTTCACACAAGCATTTTTTGGTAGCGACTTCACAAGTCGATTGCGTCCATCATATTTCCCGTTTACTGAGCCCAGTGCCGAGTTTGATATCCGCCGACCAGACGGCACGTGGATGGAGCTTGGTGGTTGCGGGATGGTTCACCCAAGTGTGTTGCAAGCAGGCGGGCTCGACCCAGAAGAGTGGAGCGGATTTGCATTCGGTTTCGGAATTGATCGCATGGCAAAAGAACGACATGGTGTTGCTGACTTGCGAGATATGTACAGCAATGATGTGCGATTTCTGGGGCAATTTACATGAAAGTCCTGCTATCAATCTTGCGTGAGTACGCCGAACTTCCTGGCGAACCAGAGGTCATTGCGGCGGCACTCAACACATTGGGTTTGGCAGTCGAATCAACTGAGGTTGTCGGCACTGCCGTTGCTGGAGTTATAACTGCTCGTGTCTTGCGAACCCAGAAACATCCAGAGGCAGATCGCGTCACGCGAGTGTGGGTTGATTCTGGAGACGGTCAAGAAAAACACGTGTGGTGTGGTGCCACAAACATGAAAGCGCTAGATGTTGTTGCTTTAGCGACTATCGGAACAATCTTGCCTGACGGTCGAGACATTGCTCGCCGGGGCATATTGGGAATCGACAGCGAAGGAATGTTGTGCTCGGCGATTGAACTTGGCCTCGGAGATGACACAGGCGGAATCATCATCTTTGCTCCAGACACACCATTGGGGCGCAGTCCGTTTGAGATTCTAGAAATTGAACACGATGTGTTGTTTGATCTCGACTTAACACGAAATCGGCCTGACTGCTGGGGACACCTCGGCGTGGCGCGCGATCTGGCGGCCTATTTTGATGTGCCCATCAAAAAGATCGCTTCTTTTTCACCAGGCACGTCCAAGGGGGCAAGTGCCTCAGTTGACATTGTCAGGAATGATCGTTGTGAAATGTTTGCGGTGCAAGTTATCTCTGGTGTAGTTGTGGCTCCTTCGCCCAACTGGGTGGTTAGTCGACTTCGCGCCCTTGGGATGAGAAGTATTAACAATGTCGTCGACGCCTCAAACCTGGTCATGCTCGAATTGAATCAGCCCAATCACGCCTATGACGCAGATGTCGTCAACTCGTTTAGAATTCGTTGCGCACATGAAAAAGAGACGCTTGTTACTCTTGATGGAATCACAAGACATCTGCATGCAGATGATCTTTTGATTTGCAATGCTACAGATGATTCAGCCGTAGGGCTTGCTGGCGTGATGGGCGGCCACGATTCCGAAATAACCCACTCAACGACCGTTTTGGCTCTTGAGGTTGCATGGTTCGCAGCAGATCCGATTCGCTTCACAGCCAATCGTCACGCACTTCGCAGTGAAGCATCGGCACGTTTTGAGCGCGGGGTAGATCCTGAAGGTGTTGTCGAGGCCCTAAGACGGTTCGTCACAATATTGGCGCACACTTGTCCATCGATTTCGTTGCGCGGAGCGCCGGTTGTTGCCAATGCGCCAAACAAAACACTACCCGCCGTTATTGAACTGCGCCTATCTGCAATAGAACGAACGCTTCTCGTGTCGATTGATAGCGCGCAAGCAGTGCGAATTCTTTCGTCCATCGGATTTAGTTGTGTTGTGAGCAGCAAAACCAAACATTCCAAAACCATTAGCGTGCAAGTGCCGTCATGGCGACCAGATTGCACAATAGAAGTAGATCTCATTGAAGAAATAGCTCGCCACTACGGCTATGAGAAGATCGGTAAGAGAATCACCAAGTCAGCAGTACACGGTCGACTGTCGGTCTTTCAGCAAAGGCGCCGCGAACTACGTCGAGTGCTACTAGGTCTTGGGCTAGACGAGGCGATGCCCTCACCATTCTTGTCACCAGGCGATCTTGCGCTCTCTGGTCTTGACGAAAGCAACGTGCTAGTTATTGCCAATCCACTAGTCACAGAAGAATCCATACTGCGAACTAGTTTGCGCCCAGGGCTATTAAAGGCGATTCGCTACAACATGTCGCATCGCGCCGAACGAGTTGCTCTTTGGGAAATCGGTCATGTTTACCCGCGCGGAACTGAGGCGTTGCCAGATGAGACTGAGATGCTCTGCGTGTTGGTTGCTGATGCCGACGTAAGTGAGGCCGCAAGACAATGGAACACCATTGCTGATGCATTGGCAATCGGAGCCAATATTGAGCAATCACGTATTCCAGAGGGGCTTCATCCCACAAGGGCGGCGACACTTTCGCACGGCAAGAGCATTGTGGGAGTGATTGGCGAGATAGATCCAGGAGTGCTTGCCGCGTTTGGCATTGACTGTCGAGTGTCGTGTTTAGAGATCAATTTGTCCGCGGTGTTGGCTGAAGTTTCAAAGCCGGCGCAGGCCAAAGACCTGAATCGTTTCCCGTCTAGCGATATTGACTTGTCTTTCGTGCTTGACGACACCATCACGGCTATGACATTGCAGCGTGCACTGCGTCAGGCTGCTGGTGCAAATCTCGTTTCGATAGTGCTATTTGATATTTATCGTGGAGCGGGCGTTGAAGCAACGGCACGCAGTTTGACATTTAGATTGCGACTGCAAAAGCCAGATGACACTTTGACCGATAGTGATATCGCGAGTCTTCATGACAAATGCATTAGTGCTGCAGTTAAAACCGGAGCCGTTCTTCGTAGTTAGAACTACATAGTGATTTAGTTCAACTCCGGATGATCGGGATAGAGAGCAAGGCTTTGAAGTTCGTCGGTCTGTCTAGCAATTATTCGGCGCCACAAAGTTTCGGGGTCTTGGTCAAAAACATCAGCAGCCGAGCTGTCCACTACAAACCAGCCATCTCGATAAAGTTCGAAATCCAGTTGTCCTGGCGACCAACCGCTATATCCTCGAAACATACGGACTAATCCAGAGTGGATGTAATCAACAGGCTCCGATAAATCAATTGAACTGACGCCGGTTTCTTGATTGTTGGCGTCGGCGGCGATGCCGATGATTCCGTCCGTCTCTACGGGACCACCGCCAAATAGCACGCGGGGAGTCGCTGCGATTTCGAGCCAGTCGGTCAAGGGATGGACAAGGTCGGCAGGGCCAACCGTGGTGGGGCGATTCAAGACAATCCCCATTGCACCAGCGGGTGAGTGGGCCAATATGTAGACCACTGATCGCTCAAAATTGGGGTCATCTACGTCGGGGCGGGCGAGTAGAGCTTTCCCCGTCAATCCCGGGGTGGTTGCATAATTATGCATGATGATGTATAGTAATACACATATGGTCTCAGTAGCAATTATCGGAGCGTCTGGATACACGGGTGCGGAACTGTTGCGGTTGTGCGCTCAACACCCTGAGTTTGAAGTTCAGTATGCCACCGGCGACACGCAAGCCGGAACCTTGGCTCGGGTTTTGTATCCCTCGCTGGCGGCGGCGTATCCGAATCTTGTGTTTCAAGAATTCGACCCCGCCAAGGCCCAGGAGGTGGATCTTGTATTTTTGGGTCTTCCTCATGAGGCGTCTCTTGACGTGGCGCCTCTGCTCGTGGACAAGGTGGCGTGCGTTGTTGATCTATCAGCGGCGTATCGGCTCAAAGATGCGGCGGCGTATCCGCAATGGTACGGCTTTGCGCATACACAACCAGAACTCTTAGCGCAGGCCGTCTATGGCTTGCCCGAGTTATATCGCAACCAACTTGTCGGAGCGCGCCTGATCGCCACTCCTGGTTGTTTTGTTACCGCGGCGAGTCTTGCCCTGACGCCGCTTGTGCGGTCCGGCTCAGTTGATGCGACAGGAATAATTGTTGATGCGGCATCTGGTGTGAGCGGGGCTGGACGAAGCCTGAAACATTCATCGCTTTTTTCAACAGTCGACGAAGACTTCACTGCCTATGGTTTATTAGATCATCGCCACACACCAGAAATCGAGCAAGTCACAGGTGCTCAAGTGTTGTTCACGCCTCATCTAGCGCCGATGAATCGCGGAATCTTGGCCACGTGTTACGCACGACCATCCGGAAAAACTCCTACAACTGCGTCACTACTTGCAGAACTCGCTCGTTTCTATTCGTCCGAACCTTTTATCGTCGTTGGCAAAACAAGTCCTTCAACCAAAGCAACTCTTGGCTCCAACAGTGTTCACATCACGGCGCGGTTTGATGCCAGAACAGGCTATGTCATCGTGATTGCTGCACTTGATAACTTGGCCAAGGGAGCATCGGGTGGCGCCGTGCAATCGGCCAATGTGGCGCTTGGTCTTCCTGAGACAATGGGACTGACTCAAGTCGGGATGTATCCATGAGCACCGCCGACGTTCTTGTTGAGGCACTGCCTTATATTCGCCGCTTTGCGGGTAAGACTGTCGTTGTCAAATACGGTGGCAATGCCATCGCTGGAACATCTGAACATGATGCGTTGTCGCTGTTCGCCCAAGACATTGTCTTGATGCATGCAATCGGAATCCGTCCTGTTGTCGTGCATGGTGGTGGGCCTCAGATCAACGAGATGCTTGCTCGCGTAGGCGTGGAATCTAGTTTTGTCAATGGCCGGCGCGTAACAGATGCTCAAACGATGGAGATCGTGCGGATGGTCTTGTTGGGCCAAGTGAACCCTCAAATCGTTGCCGCAATTAATACTCATGGCACTGTTGCCGTTGGTGTCTCAGGCGAAGACGCTGCTCTCATTCGGGCGGTTCCGCGCGGAGAAGGTCTGGGGTTTGTTGGCGACGTTTCACGCATCAATCCAGACGTTTTGGTGCGACTCCTTGACGATGGATTTGTTCCGGTTGTATCAACTGTTGGTGTTGATGACTCTGGGCAGGCCTACAACATCAATGCTGACACGGTTGCAGGAGCCATTGCAGAAGCGCTTCGGGCTGAGAAGATTATTTATCTGACTGATATCGAAGGTCTTAGAAAAGTCGTAGACGATCCAAAAACTTTGATTCAACGAATCACCGCCGATGAACTTTCCCTTTTGGTTAAGGACGGAACCGTCGCTGGTGGAATGATTCCAAAGGTAGAGAGTTGTATTCAAGCCGTTAGGGGTGGAGTCAAGGGTGCGCATATTTTAGATGGTCGCATTGCTCATGTTTTATTACTAGAACTACTTACTGATTCTGGAGTGGGAACGATGATTACACCTAAAGGAGCACACTGATGTCGCATCAATTTGGCGAGACCTCTGCTGCTACTGCACTGCTTAAAGGTCAAGATTACTGTCCGTTTATTCCGGTATTTGGTCCGCCTGCTGTGATGTTTGAGCGGGGTCTTGGAACCCAATTATGGGACACTGAAGGCAAAAGGTACTTAGATTTTTTGTGCGGTATCGCAGTGACGTCGCTAGGACACTGTCATCCTGTGGTCACCGCGGCAATTTCTGAGCAAGCCAATATTTTGCTGCATGTGAGTAATTTCTTCGCTAACCCAGTCGCCACGCAAACTGCTGTGATGATCAATGATCTTGTTGTCGAAGCAGGTGGCACCCAAGGTCAAGTGTTCTTTTGCAACTCTGGAGCAGAAGCCAACGAAGCAGCCCTCAAATTAGCTCGTAAATTTGGCGGCCGTGGTCGTCATGTTGTTGTTTCTGCATTAGGTAGTTTTCATGGCCGCACCTTGGCCGCACTTGCCGCAACTGGCCAACCGTCCAAACACGAACCATTCCAACCGATGCCCGATGGCTTTCGTCATGTTGAATACGGAGATATTTCGGCATTGCAGGCAGCCCTTGACCCAACGGTGGCGGCAGTATTGCTTGAAACAGTCCAGGGCGAAGGTGGAGTAATTCCTGCATCTCACGAATACATGCGCGCCGTGCAATCACTGTGCCGCGATCGCGGAATCTTGTTTATGTTAGATGAAGTACAAACTGGATTTGCCAGAACTGGAAAATGGTTTGGGTTTCAACACGCTGGTCTTGATCCCGATGTTTTGACATTTGCAAAAGCGATGGGTAACGGCATGCCGGTTGGCGCACTGTGGGCAAAGAAAGAAGTTGCCGCCGTGTTTTCTCCTGGAGACCATGGTTCTACTTATAGCGGAACGGCATTGGCAACTGCTGCTGTTCGGGCTGTAATAACCGAGATGAAGCGAATCGATGCACCTGCCTTGGCCCAATCAAATGGACAGTATCTGCGCGATGCACTGAGCGTGTTGCCAGCAGTACAGAGTGTGCGCGGACAAGGGCTGTTGCTCGGACTTGAGCTAGGTCAAGGAGCCGATGCCAAATCGTTCGTTAATGCAATGTTGCAACGCGGACTAGTTGTTAATGCAGTCAACGCAACAACCATCCGCCTCGCGCCGCCTATCACTGTGACAAAGTCTGAGATGGACGAAGCAATCACGATTATCACGGAGGTGTTGTCATGACCGTGACACATTTACTCAACATTGCTGATCTGGGTGTTGGTCAGATCAACGAGATCCTTGCTCTTTCTGCTCAATCTGTTGAGTCTCTCAATGCGCCGTTGCAAGGCCAAGGTGTTGCATTGCTATTTGAAAAGCCATCAAATCGCACTAGGCATTCTATGGAGATAGCTGTCGTACAGCTTGGAGGACACCCTGTATATACAATGGGAGAAGAAGTCGGTCTCGATGTTCGTGAGTCTGTCGAAGATGTCACCAAAATTTTGTGCGGCTATCACGCCATAGTGGCTGCGCGTGTTTTTAAACATTCCTTCGTTGAGCGCATGGCAAAGGTATCAACGAAACCAGTTATCAATATGTTGAGCGATTACTCTCATCCGTTGCAAGCCTTTGCAGATGCCCTAACCATGACTCAACACGTGGGTGCGCTTGGTGACTTAACGGTTGCTTGGGTGGGTGACTACAACAACGTTGCTCGTTCGCTTACTGAGATTGTTCTCATTTCGGGCGGCCGCATGCAACTGGGTTGTCCGCTTGGTTATAACGCATCCCCTCTAGAGATCGAGCGGCTTAAGGCTTTGGGCGGCTCGATTGAGCAATTTGACAATGCCCAAGAGGCCGTAGCCAAAGCTCATGTTGTACATACCGATACGTGGATCTCAATGGGCCAAGAAGAAGAGTCATCGAAGCGTAGAAAAATATTTGCCAACTTTTGTGTCACAGAAGATTTGATGTCAGCAGCAAGTAAGGGCGCCAAATTTATGCATTGCATGCCGGCGCATAGGGACGAAGAAGTCTCAGCAGGTGTCTTTGATGGTGCGGCAAGTTTGGCGATCGAGCAAGGACACAATCGGCTCCACTCCGCACGGGGTGTAATGGCTTACCTGAAGGGAGCAAAACAATGAGCAGTAAACAAGAACGCCAAAGGGCCATCACAAAGCTCATCGGCAAAGATGAAGTAACCAGCCAGCCCCAATTAAAGGAACTGCTCCACGCACAAGGAATTGAAGCCACGCAAGCAACGGTTTCGCGTGACCTCGAAGAACTTGGTGCGGTTAAAGTGCGCGTGCGCAACGGTGACTCTGTTTATGCGATTCCAGAGTTTGAGCCAGAGCGCATAGCGCCGACAGATCAGTTGCGTCGGGTAATGGGCGAGTGGGTTGCAGAGATTACTTGCAGTGGACCCATTGTGGTGGTTCGAACACCACCTGGATGCGCTCACGTGGTGGCTTCAGCGCTTGACCGCAGTGCATTGACATCATTAATCGGCACGGTTGCGGGCGACGACACTATTTTGTGCGTTGCATCTGAAACTGTGGGCGGCGTTGGATTGGCTCAAGAATTATCAGATCTTGCCGGACTCTCGACGAAGCACAAAACATCGCACAAGAAGAAGGGTAGCCATGGCGTCGCAGTCTGATTCAAATAAAGGCGTGCAAGGTGGGGCGGCATTGTGGCACGGACGCTTTGCTCAAGCACCCGCTCAAGAACTAATGGAATTTACGCAGAGCCTTTCTTTTGATCGACAACTTTGGCCTTTTGACATCATTGGTTCTCTCGCTCATGTGCACATGCTTGGAGTCACGGGTGTCTTGTCGTCTGGTGATGCCGCAACTATTTCTGAAGCGCTTATCGTCGTGAGAAGTGAGTTCGAAACTGATGAGTTTGTGTTCTTAGATACAGACGAAGACATCCATACTGCAATCGAACGTCGGGTCACACAACTTTGCGGTGACGTTGGCGGCAAACTCCACACTGCCAGAAGTCGTAACGATCAAGTAGTCACTGCCCTTCGGTTGTGGTGCAAACACAATGTTGCTCAACTCACGCAACGTACGCTGGGCTTAGTCGACACTCTAGTTTTGCGAGCACAACAAGCTGGATGGGACCAGGACGGTATCTATCTGCCCGGATACACGCATCTGCAACGGGCTCAACCGATATTGCTTGCCCATCATCTAGGGGCACATGCGTGGTCGCTATTGCGTGATGTTGAACGGTTGCAACAAACCCTCGAGCGACTTGACGTGTCACCCCTTGGGGCTGGCGCTTTGGCCGGATCTTCGTTGCCAATCGATCCAGTTCTGTCTGCTGCCCAAATGGGATTTGCCAAAGTGTTTGCTAATTCACTTGATGCGGTTTCTGATCGTGATTTTGTCGCCGAGATACTCTTTGATATCGCACTTCTAGGAACACACTTATCGCGGATGGGAGAAGAGTGGGTCTTGTGGACCACCGAGGAGTTTGGATTTGCACAACTTGACGACAGTTTTGCCACGGGATCATCTATGTTGCCCCAAAAAAAGAACGCCGACATTGCAGAGCTAGCGCGCGGTAAGACTGGTCGATTGGTCGGAAACCTTACGGCAGTGTTGGTGGTTCTAAAGGGTCTGCCGTTGGCCTACAATCGTGACTTGCAAGAAGACAAAGAACCTTTGTTTGACAGCATGAATCAAGTCAGTCTGGCTCTGTCGGCACTGACAGGAATGATTGCCTCGGCAACTTTTAATCCTGATGTAATGGCCCAGGCTGCCGACGCTGAGGCACTAGCGGCAACAGATCTTGCTGAGTGGCTTGTGCGCCAAGGTATGCCGTTTCGTCAGGCCCATGCTGTTATCGGAGAACTTGTACGAGTCAGTAACGACACCGGAGCATCGCTCAAGTCTGCAGCTGCAGCGCATCCCAGTCTCGGGGCCGAGGCAGCCAAATTAGTTGGTGCTGGAGTTGGTGTGCGTCAGCGCAAATCACCAGGTGCTGCGGGGCCTGCGGCTGCTTGGGCACAGCAACAACTCTTGCGCCAGGAAATCGACAGACTACGAAATATCAGCGCATGACATATGTGCACTCGCTACGCGTTCGCTACGGCGAATGTGACATGCAGCAGGTTGTCTTTAACGCGAACTACTTGGTGTATTGCGATGATGCAGTCGACCGTTGGGTGAGGGTGTGTCTCAACATTGAGTTTGGTCACGACCCAGATGCACATTTCGATTTCTCTCAAGTCTCTTTTGATTTCATGGTCAAGACATTGACAATTAATTGGATATCTCCCGTGAAATATGGAGACGTCCTGGACATGACATGTCGCGTCAGTCGCTGGGGTAATACAAGTTTTGATGTGGATGTGGCAGGCAGTGTTGGTGGTGAAGAGAGGTTTTTGTCAACAATCACTTACGTCAGTGTTGATCCCTCAACTCATCAGCCCGCCACGGTGCCAACACGCGTGCAACACGCACTCGACGCACTGTAATCACTACAGCCAACGCATATGTTGGCCGTGGTAGCCGATTGTGGCGAGCACGATTTCTTGGACTCCAATACCGTCCCACACGGTGACCCGCACGTCGGCGATATCGCCTGCTGGTTCCATTCGGGCCCAGATCAATGGCTCTTGGGGCGTGGC
>SHUT01000011.1 GCA_009691255.1 Ilumatobacteraceae bacterium | reverse complement strand
TACTTGGCGACGTGTCTCACTGACCTTGGAGCAGCAGAACTTGCGTTCACAGTTCCATTCGATGTGGCTCCTCAGGCTCAAGCAAATGGAGCCGAATTGAAGTCTCAGTTGGCTGCCGTTGGCATCAAGATGACTGCTTCTGCAGTTGACAACTCAACCATTATTACGAACGTCTTCACCGGAACAAGAGCGCAGGCTAACTGGTTCTCAGTGCTCGAAGGACCTGGTAATCAATTTAATTCGCTGTTCGTAGCGTCAACGAGCAATGGCTACTACAACATGGCAGTCGACCTCTACGGCTCACTACCAACATTGAATGTTTCAAGACACAAAGATCTTGTATTTGATGAATTGTGGTTTGCTGCTCGAGCTCTTTCGCTTGGCGCAGCACAGAATGCGAAATACCAGGAGGCTATTGCTCAGTGGCAAGGAGAAGCTCACTCGACTTCCATCATGGGAGTCCAGTTCGCAGTCGCCAACACTACTAAAATTCAGGGTGTTTGCAGTCTGAAACTTGTTTCGGGCGGTGCGGGTCGTTGCGTCGCCAACCACGGAATCGCCCTCGCTGGAGTATCCAAGAACAAGAAATAGAACTAAAAATAAAAAAGGGACACCTTCGACCATGTCGAAGGTGTCCCTTTTTTATTGAGTGAGAATATTTGTATACCTACCTATTTAGATGCCACATTTAGTAAACTAATGCTCCGCATGAAAACCCTAAAGTTGATTTTGATTCGCCTTGGCCAAGTGGCCCTTGTGCTCCTGGGCGCGACATTTTTCGTTTCTATCTTGGTTCGTCAATTGCCCGGCGATATAGCGTACATGATTAACCCCACAGCCACTGCTGCTGAGCGTGCATCTTTGCGGCATGAGTTGGGACTTGATAGAAACTACTTCGTGTCCTACTGGATGTGGTTGAGCCCAATCCTTCGCGGTGATTTTGGCTTCTTTATTTTTGGTGGCAAGGTCTTGCCAGTAATAAAGTCAGCGGTTCCTCCAACATTGCAACTGATTTTCTATACGCAGATAGTGGCTCTCGCCGTAGCAATTCCACTCGGCATTACGAGTGCCTATAAGCAAGGCACTCGCTTTGACAGATTCATAAGCACGACACTGTTCTCCCTCCACTCAATTCCAAACTTCGGTATCGGGTTGATTCTTTCAGTGCTAGTCGGAGTCAAACTCGGAATAGTTCCACCATCAGGATACGGCCGCATATCCGATGGCCTTTTACAGCACTTTAAATTTATGCTCCTGCCTGTGATGACTCTGGCGATTGCACCAATTTCAAGCTACACGCGACTACTGCGTTCCGAGATGATCGCTACGATGCGTGAAGACTTTGTGACACTGGCAAAGTCAAAGGGACTTTCTAACGTGAGAATTCTTTTTCGTCATGTGTTGCGGCCGTCATCCATAACGTTAATGACTTCCGCAGCGCTGAGCATGGGTGGCCTGATTGGCGGTGCTCTCGTGATTGAGATTATTTTTGTAATTCCAGGAATGGGAACGCAGCTTGCAAAAGCAATCGGAGCCCGAGAATTCATTGCCCTTCAGTCATACGTCGTGATTGTTGCTACTTTCTATCTTTTATTTAATACGATAGTTGATATTTTAATCACATTTGTTGACCCCAGAACGCGGAACCGTCATGCTTAGAAACTCGATTGGTGGAAAACTTGCTGCGATCTGGCTTGGACTGGTTCTATTCTTCGCAATCTTTGGTCCGTTATTGCCGGTTGCTAAGGTCGGCCAGACATTTAACGACGGCGTTCATCTGAAACCTTTTACAAACTGCCACTTCATGGGGCCACTTGCACAGAGCATTGAACGCACGAGCGCATTGCCAGACATGTCCGTCTCAGAATTGGTGAACACATCAGACAACTCAATAGTCAATGATGCGGCACCAGCAGACACCCTGCCTGTTGACCAAGCAGTGCCGGTCGCTGCTACGACAACGGCGCCGACTATTGAAGGCGAAGACGTTTTCACGGAAGAAACACTCCCACCGTATATTCCCCCAGATACCGCCGTAGACGCCCAGCAGCAAGAAATCGAGCGTCAAAAACTGCTAAATGCACGGCAGACGAGCACACGTTGCTTCTTCTTGGGTTCTACAAGCGAAGGTACAGATATCTTGTCAGCTATCGTCAATGGCTCACGTACGTCTCTTTCGATTTCATTACTTTCCGTTTTTTTAGGGGGACTAATCGGGTGTCTAATCGGAATTGCAGCTGCGTATCTGCGTGGGTGGTTTGATCGACTTGTGCTTTTGGCATTCAACATTATTCTTTCTATACCGACGCTGGTATTGGCTTTTGCCCTCATTGCAATTTATGCCACACCAACAAGTGCAGTTGAAACGGTGCCTGATAGCACCCGCGTCAAGGTACTGATTGCTTCATTGGTCGTGGTCATCATTCCGCAACTCGGACGTATCGCGCGTGCAGCAGCACTACAGTGGATTAATCGAGATTTTGTTGTGGCTTCTCGGTCGATTGGCGCAACAGACATCTCAATTCTTTTCAAGCGAATAATTCCCAATGTATTGCCATCTATCTTTGCCATCGTCTTTCTGGCACTCGGATCAGTCGTGGTTATCGAGGGGTCGCTTTCGCTCCTTGGAGTCGGCCTCAATAACGGCAATAGTTGGGGTTCACTACTTGCTCGAAATTCGACTGACCTGACAGACTATCCTCATGTGATTTTTGTGCCAGTAATTGTCATTGCATTCACGATTATCTCGACTAATAAATTGGGCGATCTGATTCGCCAATCACTTGACAAACGAGAAGCCAAGATATGACCGCACTAATTAAACTCACGGACTTCAGTGTCTCCTTCAGCACCCCACGCGGAGATCTGCATGCCGTACGGGGCGTTGATCTATCAATAAATAAAGGCGAAAGCGTCGGAATCGTTGGGGAATCGGGATCTGGCAAAACTGTCTTGTCGCGGGCAACAATGGGTCTCATGCCTTCGACGGCGACATGCACAGGCTCAGTCGAATTCAATGGCGTTGATCTATCAAGGTTGAGCCGCAAAGATCTCCGAAATTATTGGGGAACAGGGATGGCCATGGTGTTCCAAGACCCCATGACGTCGCTTAACCCCGTGCGTCGCATCGGCTCCCAAATCACAGAAGGACTCATAGTTCGACTTGGCATGAGCAAAGAACAAGCCCGTGGACGTGCAATAGAACTTCTTGACCGAGTAAGAATCTCTGATCCATTTGCCACCATGAAAAAGTACCCAGGCGAACTTTCTGGGGGAATGCGCCAACGAATCGTCATCGCCATCGCCATTGCCTGCACGCCTGAACTACTCTTTGCAGACGAACCTACAACAGCACTTGATGTCACGGTTCAAGCACAAGTGCTCGAACTTCTTGCTGAGTTGCGCCAAGAATTCAATATGACAATGCTTCTCGTCACCCACGACTTGGGTGTTGTAGCTGGGCAGACAGACCGTGTTGTGGTGATGTACGCCGGACAAATCGTCGAAGCAGCTACCACGAAAGAACTTTTCAAGAATATGAAGATGCCTTATACGGAAGCACTCCTGAAATCAATTCCGCGACTCGATCAACAGGCCGGTCAGCGACTCAAGGTCATCACGGGTCGACTTCCAGACCCAACAAAACCAGAACCGGGGTGTGCGTTTGCCCCACGATGTTTGTATGCGACCGACAAATGTCGCTCTGAGCAACCACCTCTTGTCACGACACAGACGGGACACCAATATCGGTGCTTCTTCCCCCTCGGAGGAGCCAACTAATGGCTGGCTCAGGAAAAATCCATCTACGACCAAACAGTGAACCGATTCTTGTTGTCCAAGATCTTGTTGTTAATTATAAAGTCAGCAGGAAAACCGTTATCAGCGCGGTGGCCGGAATAAGTTTCGATGTGTTGCGCGGAGAAACGCTAGCAATCGTTGGTGAGTCAGGCTGCGGAAAATCAACACTCGGCAGAGCCGTTCTGCAATTACCCCGCCCTCAAGGCGGAACAGTCGTTCTTGACAGCATCGAGATTACCGCGCTAAGCGGAAACGATCTTCGGGACATCAGACCAAGAATGCAAATGATCTTTCAAGATGCCATTTCTTCCCTAGACCCTCGACTGCAAGTAAAAAACATCATTGATGAACCGCTCAAGGCCTGGAAGAAGGGCACTGCGGCGCAACGGTCAGAAAAGGTTGATGATTTGCTCGATGCAGTAGGTCTCGATCCAGAAATTGTGCGCGATCGCAGACCTTATGAGTTTTCTGGTGGGCAATGTCAACGCATCAGTATTGCAAGAGCCATAGCGCTCGAGCCAATGCTACTCGTCTGTGACGAGCCCGTGTCGGCCCTCGACGTGAGTATCCAAGCACAAATACTAAACCTCTTGCAAGATATGAAAGACAAGCTTGGCCTAACGCTGATTTTCATTTCTCATGACTTGGCAGTCGTCAAAGCAGTTAGCACTCGGGTGCTGGTGATGTATTTGGGCAAGATCTGCGAGGTGGCAACTCCAGATGATCTCTATGCACATCCTGCTCATCATTACTCACGTGCGCTCATCGCTGCAGTGCCGATCCCTGATCCAGAAGCCAGCGTCGACAAGATAAGAGTTACTGGCGAACCACCGTCACCAATTAATCCCCCATCAGGCTGTCGGTTTCGTACTCGCTGCGAATCTGCCTCTGATCGGTGTGCCGCCGAAGAGCCCCAATTGCAAGAAATTGGTCTTGGACATTTTGTGGCCTGCCACCATCCATTAATTAAATAGATCACTGGCAATTAACTAGGAATTTGGTCGCCCAAGGACATCTCGCACAATTTGAGCAAGGTCATTTGCCATAGTTGCATCACTCGTTGCTGGCACAACAATGAATTCGTCAATTCCGGCATCGCGCATTGACACCAAAACATCTGCCAACGCTTCTGGTGTACAGAGTTTCATTGACTCAGATAATTGTTTTGCAAACTCAGGCGAAAATACTTCCAGATATTCATAGGCAAAGACACGAAGATTTTCTTTAGCATTTTTACCAAGTGCGACAAAACTTCCTGTTATATGCCGGGGCTTGACGGTTCGCCCCGCTGATTGCCATGCCTCATTGGTTGCTACTACTTGGCGTTTGGCTTCGCGTCCATCGCCGAGCAGGGTAAATCCACTAACACCTGTCGCCCACTGCGCAACCCTAGTCATTGACTTGGGTCCCATTGCAGAGCCATATATTGGGGGCCCGCCATTTTGTAACGGCTCGGGTCCGACTGATTCGCCATCAGCAGCATCACCTTGAGCCCAGAGACGCTTAACTTCGTGCACCGCATCGTCAAGACGCTGATGCCGATTCGCTAACGATGAACCGACTGCCGCGTAATCTTGCCACCGACCACCCACGCCAACAGCTACGTCAAGTCGACCATTGCTCAGCACGTCGATAGTGGCAAGCTGCTTAGCAATAAGTGCAGGTGAATGCCATGGCAAAACTGCAACGTTCATCATCACTCGTACTCTTTGGGTGGCAACCGCCGCGGCTGCACACAAGGTGAGCCCCTCAAGATTTCTGAACGTGATTCTCTCCCCTGCTGAGATACTTGAAAACGGACCGTCATCTGCTGCTCTGCACCACTTCAGGACCGATTCTCGATCAAGGCCGCGAGCCATTTGAGGTATCGCTAGCCCTACGTCCACGCCACCCACTCTATTCTTGACGGCAGTACGAGAGTGGTCTGTGCCCCCTGTACGTCATAGGGTAGAGATGAAACCAAGGTAAAACTATGACCGGAAAATTCCTTCATCCATTTGCAAAACCCGCTCGTGAATCGTTCATTACCATCGCCCGTGGTGATGGTGCTCTGCTCTGGGATACAGAGGGGCGCCAGTTGATTGATGGCATGGCGAGTTTGTGGTACTGCGCAATCGGACATGGTCGTACACAGATGGCCCAAGCAATCTCGACTCAAATCACAACCCTTGAGTCGTATTCAGCATTTGATCCATTTACAAATGCACCAGCAGATCAACTCGCGGCACGAATTGCTGATCTTTCGCCACTGCCTGACGCTCGAGTGTTCTTGTGTTCAAGTGGATCTGAGTCAATTGACAGCGCGATGAAGATGGCTCGCCTGGCACATGTGCAAGCCGGACACCCAGAACGCACAATTATTATTTCGCGCACACGCGGATACCACGGAACAAACTACGGCGGCACTAGCGCGCAAGGAATCGCGCCTAACAAAGTTGGTTACGGCACTCTCCTTGAGGATGTTATCCAGGTTGATGCTGACGACATAGAAGCTTTGTCACTTGCGATGTCACAGCACAGCGCAAGATTAGCTGCCGTGTTGGCTGAGCCGATCCAGGGTGCTGGTGGTGTTTTTCCGCCTGCACCGGGTTACTTGGAGTCACTGCGCAGGCTCTGCGATCAGCATGGCGCGTATTTGATCTTTGATGAGGTCATCACTGCATTCGGGCGCCTCGGAACATGGTTTGGTGCAACATATTTTGGCGTCCAACCCGACATGATCACATTTGCCAAAGCAGTGACATCTGGATACATTCCACTTGGTGGCGTCATTGTTGGTAGGCGCGTCTGCGCCGCGCTTGAATCTGATTCAGACTTCTTCATGCGCCACGGGTACACCTACTCTGGACACGCCACGGCATGCGCAGCAGCAATCGCCAACCTCGATATTCTCCAAACAGAAGGCTTGCTCGACCGTGCAGTACATATCGGTCAACGCCTCAAGTCGGGCCTTGAATCACTTGCTGACGATGGCATCATCAGCCATGCCAGAGGGCAAGGCGCCGTCTGGGCTGCAGCCCTGAATCCAGATCAAGACGCTATAAAAATTCGCGATCGCATGCTAGAACTTGGTGCTATCACAAGAGCAATTAACGATGCCAATACATTTTGTCCACCGCTCGTGATTACCGACGCTCAGCTTGACTCGCTTATTGATATTTTTGCTACAGCCGCGAGCGGCAAGTAATCATTAAGTGTTTATGGCGCGAGGCGCTTGACCAAACTACTTGTATCAAGACGTGTATCGCCCCGAGACATAAGATCTTCAAAATAAGTTTGAACTAGTTGTGTTACTGGAATATCTGCAGCGATTCGAGCTGCTTCAGCGATGCAGTAATTCACATCTTTGACCATCCATTCGACAGCAAAACCGAAGTCAAATTTTTGATCAATCATCGTGTGCCCACGGTTCTCCATCTGCCAACTGCCGGCCGCACCTTTGGAAATAACATCAATCACTTGATGTGCATCGAGGCCAGCCTTTTGGGCAAACGAGACGCCTTCAGCGAGTGCCTGCACTAAACCAGCGATACATATTTGATTCACCATCTTGGTGAGTTGGCCTGTGCCGATATCTCCCATTCGCATGCAACGAGAAGAATATGCACCTGCGATGTCGTTGAATCGCGCAAAGTCCTCATCGTTTCGTGCTCCACACATGACTGTTAGCACGCCCTTGACCGCGCCTGCTTGACCGCCCGACACCGGTGCGTCAATAAACACACCGCCGGCACTCTCGATGCACTGAGCCATTTCTCGGGCAAGTTCTGCACTTGTTGTGGTGTGATCAACAACTAATGTCCCGGGCTTCATTCCGGCCAACACGCCGCTTGGTGCTGTCACCACTTGTCGAACGTCATCGTCATTGCCCACGCACATCATGACGACATCGCATTGCGATGCCAATTCAGCAGGAGTATCGCAGATGGCGCCGGCGTGATTGCGCAACCAGGCAACTGCTCGCTTTTTAGTACGGTTGTAAATGAAGACCGAGTGTCCGGCATCAACGAGATGACCTGCCATCGGCGAACCCATGACTCCGACACCACAGAATCCGATTTTTAGCATGTCAACAACCACAACGACCACTACTGCGGCGACCTAGAAGTCGTCGTCGTCGTCTTCTACTACTTTTTTGGGTGCATCAACTTTTTTTTTGACGACTTTGGCTGGCTTAAGAACTCCGCGTTCGAGCGCCGTGTTTAAAAACGCCTCTGCTTCTTCGGTTGACACCTTGAGTGCTGGAGCAATTTCTGAAATCAAGTTGATCCGAGCACGCTCGTACATTGTGCGCTCTGCTGCTGACAGCGAAGCATCGCGATTTCGTGCTGCCAAGTTGCGCACAACTTCTGCGACTTGATACACATCGCCACTCTTGAGTTTTTCTTGGTGGTTCTTAAAACGACGAGACCAGTTGGCAGGCACACGTGGATCTGCTTTTGACAACACTCCAACAAGATCTTCGAGTTCGTCCGCGGATACAGGAGGCCTAACACCCACCCCGCCCTGACCAGAATGGGCCCGATCCATAGGCACCTTGAGGTCCATCTCATTAATCACGGTGCGCAACAAGAGGTATTCTTGACGAGTTCCAAAGGCCATTATTTTTTTAGTTCCGAGCACGATACAGGCCCCGTGTTGGGGATAGATCACCGTTTCGCCCTTCTTGAATGTCACAGTTATTCATTCTACGGCACAGGTGCAGCAATGCCACAGTTTAAATGCCGACAGTTCTGGCGCCCCCGGTAGGAATCGAACCTACGACCTGCGGATTAGAAAACCGTTGCTCTATCCAACTGAGCTACAGGGGCAATTGATAACAAGAGCAATTATACCCGCGCGTCACGCGAGCAATCGGCGCAACATATCAAGAGATGAGATAACGCTCATTTGACGCATCTGCTCGCGTTGTCCGGGCAACGCAAAGGTCTTGGCGTGGGCCTCGCCATCTGCGAGCACCACAGCCACACAGAGCGTGCCCACAGCCTCTCCGTCTTGTTGTTCTGGGCCCGCTACTCCGGTCAGTGCCAGCCCAATGTCAGCGCCCAGGAGGTCTTTGGCGCCACGAGCCATTTGGGTCGCAGCGGACTCTGACACAACTGGGCCGGGCGTTACTTGTAACAGACCAAATTTGACGTCGCTGGCATACGACACAATGGCTCCCCGAAACACATCGGATGCCCCAGCGACCTGCGTCAGTCGACCAGACACCAACCCGCCTGTGACCGACTCTGCCAACGCAAGAGTGAGCCCGCGTTGGCGCAACATTGCAAGGACAACTGACTCCATGTTGTCGTCGTCGATGCCAAACACGATGTCACCGACAATCTGGCGAACACGCTGCTCCCAATTGTCTAACAAGACATCGACTGCATCTTTTGTCTTTGCTTTAGCCGTGAGTCGCACCTTGATGCCTTCCCATCCGCTTGCCAAGAAAGCGAGCGTTGTGTTTGGGCTGCGATCTAGTTCGTTGATTAGTGGCTGTAGTCGCTCATTGAGGCCAGATTCGCTGTCACCCCATGTACGCAACACGCGACTAGCGATTACTGCTGTTTCTCCTGAGCGCGCAATTAAGTCAGGAATAATAACTCGTTCCATCATGTCGCGCATTTCGTGCGGGACACCTGGCACTGCGTAGATCACTTTGTTACCCACCGGACAGATGAGCCCTGGTGCGGTGCCTCGCGTTTGAGCAATCACTCGCGCCCCCACAGGTACTTCTGCTTGCTTGAGATTGTTGATGGGCATTCGTCGTTGCCGCGCGGCAAACATCGCTTCAATTACAGCAGCGATGTCGTCATGCAACTCAAGGGGCACTCCCATGACATCAGCGATTGCTTCGCGTGTCAGATCGTCATGTGTTGGCCCCAAGCCCCCGCACACCACTATCGCGTCTGCATCTGCGAGTCGTTGGGTAATCGCCGCGATAACGCGTTCTTTGTTGTCGCCTACTTTGACTTGCATCAGCGAATTAATACCCACGGCAGCAAGTTGCTCGCCGATCCATGATGAGTTGGTGTCAACTATCTGTCCAAGCAGTAATTCAGTCCCGACGACCACAACATCGCAGCGCATGTCAGTTTGTCGCGCGCGGAGATTTTCGGGACATTACTGCGCGCATTGCGTATTGACCGCCGCTCACTACCGTCAAGGCGACTGCCACCCAAAGGAAAATCTGCCATGTCCATGTTTGATCAACAGTTGTTATCGGAGCAAGGGCAAATCCAACTGCCATCTGTTGACTAAATGTCTTTGCTTTGGCCAACTTGCTAGCAGGCATGCTGCCCCCGCGCGCTCCAATAAAAACGCGATATACGCTGATGATTACTTCGCGAAACGCAATGATGAGCACGGGCAATACCCAAAACACATCGCGGCTGACGAGCGTAAACATCGCCCCCAAAACCAACACTTTGTCTGCTAACGGATCAAGAAAAGCACCGCTTCGAGTTGTGCCATGACGGCGAGCCAAGTAGCCATCGATTCCGTCGCTCAGACACAGCGCCATCCACAACGCAAGAGCAATCCAGCTTCCGCGACCGTCCACTGGGATGAGTGCAAACAGCAACGGCGATATCAGCAAACGCATCACGGACACGGCGTTTGCCCATGTAGCAATGGCTGACTCGTCAAAGGGCATACGGAGCCGTTCTTGTTAGCAGGAGTTCTGAACCTACGCGTGCAATCAAGTCGGGGCCGTAAGCCTGTTCGATGTCAACAGAATAAAATTCCCCGACCCGCAACGACTCATCAACTTGGATGACTCCATCGATTTCGGGGGCCTCTCGATGACTACGCGCAATACCAGGCTCGTCGACAAGAACCTCAAGGCGCTCGCCAATGAGTTCGTCACGTCGTGATGCTGTGATTTCGTCTTGAATCTCACGCAGTTCTGCTAGTCGAGTATTCATCAGCGCGGTATCAACCCAATCGGGCAGGCCAAGGGCATGTGTTCCATCTTCTGGACTAAACGCAAAGAATCCGCACCAATCGAGTTGGGCTTGGCGCACGAAATTAAGCAATAGATCGTGATCGTCTTCTGTTTCGCCTGGGTAGCCCACAATAAAATTGCTACGAAATGCAGCCGTGGGTTCAAGACGACGAATTCGATTAATGCGTTCTAAGAATCGCTCGCCGTCTCCCCATCGGCGCATGCGCCGCAAATGGGGTTTGCTGACGTGCTGTAACGAAAGATCAAAATACGGAACGCCCGTGTTGATAATCGTGTCAATAAGTTCATCACTGAGGTCACTTGGATACAAATACAACAACCGTGTTCGTGCCACGCGTTGGCTAACTTGTTGCACAAGTGGCACGATTGATCCTGCCCCCAACTCCCCTGGTTTGTCCTTGCCGTAACTAGCCAAGTCTTGAGCGACTAATACAATTTCATGCACATTAAGCGCGTCTACTTCGGTCAGAATCGACTCGACTGTTCGACTGCGTTGTGGTCCCCGAAAACTTGGGATCGCGCAAAACCCGCAATTGCGATCGCAGCCCTCTGCCACTTTGACATATGCCCATGGTGCAGATGCGGGTGGCCTTGGCAGGTTTAGTAAATCAAACGACGGGAGTTCAGTTGTCACTCCGAGTGGCTTGCGACCAAGCCTTATTGGCACGCCAAATCCGGCAATCTGATCGGCTTCTGGCAATGCGTCAGCAAGTTCTTGTCCGTAGCGCTCTGCCATACAACCCGTCACTACAAGACGAGATGATTTTTTTCTTTGTTCGTCAAGGGCAAGCAATGTATCGATGCTCTCTTTGCGTGCGTCTTCAATAAATGCGCACGTATTTACCACTACAACGTCAGCAGTCGAAGCATCGTCAGTTGATTCCAGGCCCTGCGCCAGCAGAGTTCCCATCAGTTTGTCTGAGTCCACTTGGTTCTTTGGGCAGCCCAATGTCTCGATGTAGAAGCGTTGCATCGCCTCTTATCCTACTCGTGGATAGGTTTTTAGTGGTTGAGCTTGAGGCCGTTGTACGGCCACCTCATTGACACCAAGCAACCTGTGCCTGACAATGTGATGTACGCCGTGCGATTATCTGGTCCACCAAAGCAAATGTTGGTGGTGAGTGGGTCATTTGTGACTACATGATCCAGGATGTCCCCAGAGGGCGATATCACAGTGATGCCGCCGTTGAGCAATGTTGCAACGCAGACGTTACCGTCGCCATCGACGGCGAGCGAATCAAGGTACTGCAGACCCGGGAGTCCGCACAGGCATTGTGTCGGGTCGACCATTCCGGCGTGCTCCACTACTCCTGGAGAAAGTATTCGTCGCTGAAAAACACGGCCTGTATGTGTCTCGGCCCAATACAGACGTGTTCCGTCAGGACTGAGTCCAATTCCGTTGGGTCCTTCTACCGGAAAAAGTACTTCGGTGATGGATGAGCCATCTGCTTTTGCATAGTAGATACCCGTGCGATCACTGGCACGGTCGTGGCGGATTCCGTGATCTGTAAACCAAAAACCACCGTGTGCATCGAAGACCAAATCATTTGGCGCACGCAACGCGATGTCTCCGCAATGTGTGTATAAATCTGTCACTGCTCCTGTTGCGATATCAACTTTTTGGATCCGTCCACCAATGTATATAGACGGATCAAATGGACCCGGAAACAACATTGGCCCGACATCAACCGGCGTGAAAGCATTTCCGTTATTGCACAGATACAAATAGCCGTCAGGACCCATCGCTAGTCCATTTGGTCCACCCTTAATGTTGGCGATGGTCTGCTTGGTTCCGTCGGGCAACACTCGGGTGATGCGTGGCCCAAACATTTCAACCAAGATGACACTGCCGTCTGGCATCGCAACTGGTCCTTCTGGAAATCTTAATCCATCAGTTATTTGTGTTAGTTCAGGTGTCGACATGTTTCCCCCATGCGGCGTGATGTTCAGTTGTCTTGTTGAGAAGACTCCAGTTCTTCTATTGACATCATGACAGCACGCGCCTTTGATCCATCGCTCGGACCGACGATTCCGCGTTCTTCGAGCAGATCCATTAAGCGGCCAGCACGGGCAAAACCAACTTTGAGCTTGCGTTGTAGTAGCGAAGTTGAGCCAACGCCAGAACGCACCACGATCTGTATGGCTTGATTCAATAAATCATCGTCGTCTCCGGCGCCGCCGCCAAACGAACCTGACGAACCATTGCCGTTCTTGTCGCCTTCGATTCCAGTCACATACACCACCTCTGGGGCTTGACGACGCCAGTGAGCCACCACCTTGCGTACTTCGTCTTCGGTTACCCAAGAACCTTGGATTCGATTAGCGACGTTGCTGTTGCCAGGCAATAACAACATGTCACCTTGTCCGATTAGTTTTTCTGCGCCAATCTGGTCCAGTATGACTCGACTGTCAGTGAGACTCGACACAGCAAACGCCATGCGCGCTGGAATATTTGCCTTGATCACTCCCGTGATGACATTGACGCTTGGTCGTTGCGTAGCAACAATGAGATGCACCCCTACAGCGCGTGCCTTTTGGGCGATACGAGTGATGCTTTCTTCAACATCACGTGCTGCCACTATCATGAGATCGTTTAACTCATCAACTACAATCACGATGTAGGGCAATCGCTTGTATTCAGGCTGTCCTTCTTCTTTGGGCATTTCTCCGCGGTCATACGAGGCGTTGTATCCGGTGATATCACGGAACCCGACTTCGACGAGTAAGTCATATCGACGTTCCATCTCTTTGACTGCCCAACTCAGCGCGTTTGCGGCTTTTTTTGGATTAGTAACTGGCGCAGTTAACAAATGCGGCAAACGGGCGTATTGTCCCATCTCTACTTGTTTAGGGTCGATCAAGATCATGCGCACCTGATCGGGAGTGGTGCGCATCAGCAAGGAAGTAATGATGCTGTTTAGGCAACTTGATTTGCCAGCACCAGTCGCTCCGGCAATCAATAAGTGCGGCGTGGTTGCAAGGTTCAAGAACACCGCACGACCACCAATGTCTTTGCCGATTGCGACATCGAGCGGATGTACGGCGGCGCGTGCCTCTGGAGATGTAATCAAATCACCAAGCGACACAAGTTGACGTGATTCGTTTGGCACTTCTACGCCAATCGCCGACTTACCCGGAATCGGCGCCAAGATGCGCACGTCCACTGCTGCCATTGAGTATGCAATGTCACGGTTGAGACTCGTAACGCGAGCAACTTTGACACCTAGTCCAAGTTCAAGCTCAAAGCGCGTGACGGTTGGACCAACAGTCTTTCTCACTAGTCGCGTTTCAACACCATGTGATGCGAGTGACTCTTGCAATTGTTTTCCGCGTTCGTTGACACGCGCTTCATCGACTTCGTGCGCCTCCGTGCGCGATAGCAATGAGTTGTCTGGCAACACCCACATGCTTGTTTCGCCAGATGGACCGAGATCTAAATGTGCGAGAGGAAAATTTTCTTGTTTTGCGTCAGGTTTTTGATGAAACTCTGGAGTTGCCGGCGCCCCTGGAGTCTCTGGGTTGCGGGTTTTGCGTGACTTTTTGGTTTGCTCTGCAAAATCAGGATCAAGGCCAGCGTCATACAACGTTGCCTGTGTGGGTATGGGCCACGGCTGATCAGGCTCCCCTGGCACATCAACAAGATCATCGTGCGGAGTGGCTCGTGATTGATCGCTGCGCCCAATTTGGCGAATACCGTCACGCGCCTTTTGCGAAGCAGGACCAGCCATTGCGCTTGATTGAGCGCGCAGTTTTGCAATTAACTCCGGCAACGACACATCGGTGATGAGCAAGACCCCCGACACCATCAACGCACTAAGTAAAACGAATGCCCCTGCCCAGCCGATTGTTGATCTCAGTGGCTCAGCAAGAACTGCGCCAAGCCAGCCCCCTGCGTCCGACATGGCATCGACTGTGGCGACAATTTTATTTGGGCCGTTGGCGAGGTGTAAAAATCCCAAACTCGCTACAACTGCAATTCCCCATCCGATTGACAGTCGGACGCGATGTTCAACTTCTTGGCGTCGCACCATGGCCACACCAATGCCGATAATGACAACGGGCAATGCGAATCTACCCAGACCCAACAACCATCCAAGTGATGTATTGAGAGCGCGACCGACCGGCCCCGCTAGATGCAAATACATCGAGAGGATCATCAAGATTCCGACGCTGATAAATGCCACTCCCCAAAACTCAACCTCTCGCCCAGCAAAAGCCGACCTTGTTAGAGACTCGCTTTTGGCATCTCGGGCCTTTGGACGAGCGCTCCCTTTGGGGGGAGTTTTCACGGCTGAGCCAGATGGCTTAGATGATGAAGAACCGTTGGCAGACATGTCCTAAACCGTACCAATGGGTGTTCACTTGTGAGGGGATACCCATATGAATACAGGCAAATATCGTTATTCAGGTGACATCGATGCCAATTATGTAGTCATCACCACGGGCACAATCATGGGGCGCCGTTTTGTGCGTTCGTTGACGAACTTACCAGCAGCCCGACGAACCTCTTTTTCTAAACCGTCAATGTCATGCACGCCGTCGGAGAGTGCACGTTCAACGGCCTTGGCCACCGTGTCGCACGCTTCGTCGAGTAAATCTTCAGCCTCAGGCGCATACACCCAACCGCGCGTGATGATCTCTGGTCCGGTTAATACGCGATTGGTCTCACTATCAACAGTGACAACCACCACCACAACGCCTTCTTCTGCCAACACGCGGCGATCTCGCAACACGCCTTGCCCTACATCGCCCACGATGCCATCAACGTACAAATTTTGTGCTGGCACTCGTGAACTAAACGACAGGTTCTTGTCGTTTAGTTCTAAAACGTCTCCGTTACTTACTAGTAAAATATTATCTTTGGAGACACCCATCGTTGCACCGAGTTCAGCGTTTGCCAACATATGCCTGTATTCACCATGAATCGGCACAAACCATTCGGGTTTGACAATTGACAAATACATCTTGATCTCATCTGCTTGAGCATGTCCGGTGGCATGTACATCTGCAATTCCAGAGTGCACTACTTTGGCGCCAGCACGTAACAGACCATCGATTACCCGATTGACATTGTACTCGTTGCCAGGAATTGCATGGCTTGACAAAATGACAGTGTCGTTCTGCCCCACTTTGACAAACCGATTCTCGCCGCGCGACAAAAGCGATAAAGCCGACATCGGTTCTCCCTGAGACCCAGTGGAAATGATGCAAACTTTTTCAGGCGCTAAATCATGTGCATCATCGATGTCAATGATGGAACTTGCTTTGACATTTAGCAGTTTGAGATCGATCGCCAAACGAACATTTTTTTGCATTGATCGACCGAGTGTCGCAACCACTCGTCCTTGCCCAACTGCAGCCTCAATAATTTGCTGGATTCGATGGATGTGGCTCGCAAAACTCGCTGTAATTATTCGGCGATCTGCATGCTCGATGAATAGTTGTTTCAAAACCTTGCCAACATTGCTTTCGCTCGGCGCATGACCGTGTTCTTCGGCGTTCGTGCTGTCACACATAAGCAATCTCACGCCGTCGGTCTTAGCTAGTTCACCCAGTCGTGATAGATCGGTTCGGCGACCATCTACGGGAGTGAGATCTAGTTTGAAGTCACCCGAGTGAATAATTACACCTTGGGGGGTATGCAACACGATGGCATGCGCATGCGGCACGGAGTGCGTAACTGGCAAGAACTCAACATCAAACGGCCCGATCTTTCGACGTTCTCCGTCAGACACGACAACAAATTCTGTTTGGCGCAATAATCCTGCTTCTTCAATGCGGTTGCGCGCCAGGCCCAATGTGAGTGCCGAACCAAAAATCGGAAACGACAGTTCGCGCAAAAGGAACTGCAGACCTCCGACATGGTCTTCGTGACCGTGCGTCGCGACACAACCTAGGATTCGATCGGCATTTTCACGCAGGAAAGTAAAATCAGCCAGAACAAGGTCGATTCCGTGCATGTCTGCCGACGGAAACATCAATCCGCAGTCAATAAGTAGCAACTTGTCTTGTTGCTCAATCACCATGCAATTTCGCCCTATTTCGCCCAGGCCACCTAAAAAGAAAATTCGTATCGGTTGAGCCATCTCAGCGAGCAGCCGCTCGAGCACGATTGAGATTATCGAGCACGATCTTTGCTCTTTCGTGAACAAACTCTGGAGGAGCGCCCATCGGCAAACGGGCAGGCCCGACGTTGAAACCAAGTAGTTGCATCATTGCTTTCGTCGGAAGTGGGTTAGGTGCTTCGTCACCAGTCTCAAAAGAAAAACTTTCTACCAGCCGATTATTGATGGAGATCGCCTTGTTGATGTCGCCACCCTTGAAGGCCGTGATCATCTCTTTGTGGTCGGTGCCTGACCAGTGTGTTGCCACACCAATGACGCCCACTCCGCCATACGCTAGAAATGCCAACGTCAGTCCGTCATCTCCGCTGTATAACTCAAAACCTTGAGGCGCCTTTGACATCAGGACGGCAGTTTCTGCTGGGTTACCAGCGGCATCTTTTACTCCGCAAATGTTGGGGTTGTCAGCAGCGAGAGTTAATAGCGTTGCGGTATTAACTTTGCGACCGGTGCGCACAGGGATGTCATATACAATCACTGGCAATGCAGTGGCTGTGGCCATAGCTGAAATGTGCGCAGCGATTCCGGCTTGAGAAGGTCTGTTGTAATAAGGACACACGGCCAAAATGCCAGCGACACCAAGTTTGCTTGCTTGACGAGTGAGATTGACTGAATGAAGTGTGTCGTTTGAACCAGTGCCAGCCACGACCGGAATGGTTACTGCATTACTGATAGCTTCCCACAGCATTATTTTTTCGTCGTCTGTCAAGGTTGAGGACTCACCAGTTGTACCAGTCAGAACGAGTCCGTCATTACCATTGTCTTGCAACCAACGAGCAAGACGAATTGCCTCATCTATGTTGACCTCGCCGTCAGCATTAAATGGCGTAATCATCGCGGTCAGTACTTCTCCGAAAATAGCCATTAGAAAGACCCTTCTGCTTGACGATCGTTTCCCAGAGACAGAATTAAGTCTTCATGCAGCTCCATCCAGATGTCATGAAAACTGTTACACATCACACCGGTAAACATTTTGTGCTCCCCTTGTTCTACTTTCGTGCATGCTGTGGCCAGACGAGGTGAGTACTGAGCCATGCGGTTAAGTATCCCACCAAACACGACAACAATTGGCTCTGTTTTTGCATGCAGGGCCGTCAGCTTCGCCACGACAGCGCTGTCGTACGCCACATCGGCATGATCATTGGGCACACCATCTCGCAATTGCCATTCACCACAGAGCTCCTTGAAAGATTCGTTAAGCGTTAAAAACGGTTGGTATTCGTCAGCCATGAGGGACACAATGTCTGATCCAACATCTTGGCGCAATGCCTCTAGGTGGGCTTGCTTGCCTGCAGGCGTGAGTTGCCACAACGAGCGAGCCTCCCGAAAAAGCGCCAACTCTTGGGTCTGGAGTTGTTCGAGATGGGATTGCACAGCATTGGCTTGGAGAGTCGAAATCTCAACAAGCGTGTCAATGCTGGCAAATCCCTTGATGCGTAGCGCGTGGTGCACAATGAATTGGGGGTTGGATTGATGAGCCATATCACCTAGAAGCGTAGTGAATCAACCCGATCAAGATGGAATGGAGATGTCCTTGCCAATTTCAAAGGCCAGATATTCTTCGCCCGTGTCTTCCCAGTCCTCAAACTGAATAACGCCGAGATCTTCGAATCGATGACGAAGCCACTTGTCATTGCGGTCAAGGAGACCCAACTTTTTGCAGTTCGGCACAATCTTGGCGAACAACATCTGCTGGAAGATGGTGCGAGTTGGGTCTTGCAACAAGATCGGGGCGACCTCTTTGGTGTTGACTCCAAGACGATCCCAGACTTCTTGTTGCAAGAATCGATCCCGCATCCGAACGCTTGCTTCAAAAGCGAACTCTTGGCGTTCTTTGATCTCGACATCGGTCATTTGGGCATACACCTCTTGCAGACTCAATACGCCAAATGCAACGTGGCGTGCCTCATCGCTCATGACATATCGCAACAATTTCTTGAGCAATGGTTCTTGAGTTGTCTGGTGCAAAAACCCAAAAGCAGCAAGGGCTAAGCCCTCTACCATGATCTGCATCCCAAGGTATGTCATGTCCCAACGACTGTCGGTGATGATGTCGTCGAGCAAAAGACCAAGATGTGCGTTTACCTGATAGCCGCCACCAAGTTTTTCATTAAGATAACGAGCAAAAACTTCGACATGTCGCGCTTCGTCAACTACTTGAGTGCTTGCGTACAGTTTGGCGTCATACCAAGGAACAGTCTCGACGATCTTGGAAGTGCAAATAAGTGCGCCTTGTTCTCCGTGTAAAAATTGAGATAGCTGCCAACGACGACCTTCGATTCCGAAGTCGAGCCATTCTTTGTCGCCCCACTTACTGAGAGAAGAATCAGAGAACAACGAAATGTCAAATCCGGCGCCAAGAGTCGCTTGATCATCGGCGATTATTTTTTCAATGTCAACTTCGGTTTCCCACGGAAGATCTGTCGTTCCGTTCCACTGACTGGTCTTGGCCTTTTCGTACAGTTTGCGCAATGGTGGTCGAGCAAGTGAATAATCCCATGTGAAAACTGTGTCAATCGAATGTGGTACTAGATGTTCTGTGGCATCTCGATCAGTGTTGGTGATGGCAAGAATCGCCTCAATATCATTCACTTCGCTGCGACCAATGAGTTCTTGGTTTGTATTATCGATAACTGTCATGTTTTTGTTCCTTTATTGTAATTAAATAATTGTATTCATTGATGTATGTAAATAGGCCCGTACAAATCGTCGAGTGCTGTCTTCATTCGAGAAATCAATCGTGCGTGACGGAGCCAAGAAAAACGAGATCACAAGGCGACACATAATGTCAACTAGTTCGTCTGCTTCTTTGGCTGTGATAAATTGTTCTGCCAACGGGGCAATGAATGCAGTCGCGATGCGAATGATGCGAGGTACGCCACTCACTGTGAGGTCGCCAAGTGCTTCGCCCGGCGCAGTTGCCATCAAGGCAGCCAGATGTTCGTCATGTTGCAGTTCAGATGTTGCTACTACGATGCTGCGCACCAATAGATCTTCGAGCGAATCTGCGCCCTCGATATGGGCCCGCAACACCACAAAGAATTCTTCGAGACTTCGTTCACGTAGTGCGTCAAATAAAACATCACGGCCACCAGGAAACAGCCGGTATACCGTGGCTCGCGAAACCGTTGCTGCCGCGCAAATGTCGTCCATCGTCACTTTTTCAAATCCAGAAACATCCACGCAGGTGCGAGCAGCGTCAAGTACTGCTTGTTGCGCTGCCTTGCGGTTGTCATCAATATGGGGCACACTGAGACACTAATGGCTTTTTTGTCTCAGTGTCAATACTGGGTCCTGGTTTGCTGGGTAACTAGTTGTCTGTTCCTTTTGCTAGGGTCTCAAGAAGTTCATCTCTTGAAAGGCAGCCATGCGTCGTATTCTTGTATCACTTGCCATTGTTAGTTCCCTGGGCCTTGCTGGCTGTGGCGACTCAGACTCAAGTTCTAAAGCAGGTTCAGACACAGCAAAACTTGCTGGCGGGACAGGCAATGACTGCACCACAGACAAGACCCTTGCCGCCGCAACATTGACCATTGGCACTGGCACTCCTACCTATCCGCCATGGGTGGTCGGAGATGCTCCTGAAAAAGGTGAGGGCTTTGAAGCAGCCGTCGCCTATGCGGTTGCTACAGAACTTGGTTTTGATACCGCGCATGTCTCATGGGTACGCACAAGTTTTGATGAAGCCGTGCAGCCCGGAAAAAAGAATTTCGACTTCAACTTGCAGCAATACTCTATTACTGAAGAACGCAAGCAAACGGTGAGTTTCAGTGATGCCTACTACACAACCAATCAGGCGATTGTTGGCCTTGCTGATTCATCTGCCGCTGGAGCGAAGACCGTTGCAGATCTTAAGGGTCTCAAGTTCGGAGCGCAGACCGGCACAACGAGTCTTGACTTCATCACCAATGTCATCAAGCCAGATGCGGAACCATTTGTCTACGACGACAATGCTGGTGCAAAAGCAGCTCTTGAAGCTAAACAAATCGATGCCATCGTGGTTGACCTTCCCACGGCGTTTTACATAGCAGCTGCCGAAATCGAGGGAGCTGTCGTCATTGGTCAGTTCCCCGCTGACGCAAATACAACCCCTGAGCAGTTTGGGTTGGTCTTCGACCTTGAAAATCCGTTGGTTGCTTGTGTCAATACCGCACTACAGACTCTTAAAGACAATGGGACGCTAGCCAAGATTGAATCCACGTGGTTAAGCGACAAGACCGGCGCTCCGGTTATTAGTCTCTAAAATTACGGTAGCATCTGGCGACGAAAATGACCCCAGGGTCGCTCTCGCGCCGACAAATATTTGAACGCGCTCAGCGCCGCAAATCAGCTGTCATTGCTACGGCAAGTTCAGCGATAGTCATTGCGCTCATCGTCGCGTTGGTGCCAAAGATGCCACGCTGGGACAGAGTCCGTACCTCGTTTTTTAATGCCGAACGTTTTCGTGACTCGTTTCCAAGACTGCTCCATGCATTTATTTTGGATATCAAAATCTTTTCCTGGTCTGTGCCGTTTATCGTTGCGCTTGCACTGCTAGTTGCAATTACGCGCAACAGCAGATCACCTGCACTACTACCGCTTCGTGTCGCCGCAATCGTGTACACCGACATCATGCGTGGTGTCCCGGTTTTGTTATGGATTTATTTGATTGGGTTTGGCGTGCCAGGTTTAGGGATGGATCGACCCTGGAATAGTCCCCTATTGTGGGGCTCGGTCGCATTAGTGCTGACTTATGCGGCTTACGTTGCAGAGGTCTTTCGAGCAGGCATCGAAGGCGTGCACGAAAGCCAAAGGGCTGCCGCACGATCATTGGGTTTGTCTAACATGCAGTCATTGCGCTTTGTTGTACTGCCTCAAGCAATCCGTAGGGTTATTCCCCCATTAATGAACGACCTCGTTAGTCTGCAAAAGGACGTCGCTCTAGTCAGTTTGATTGGACCTGTTGAGATCCTTCGGCAAGCAGGCATCGACAAATCCAAGTTCGCCAACTTCACTCCATATTTGGCTGCTGCTGCGATTTTCTTGCTTCTTACTATTCCACTGACTCGCACGACGGATTGGCTCCTTGAGCGCGAGCGCCGTCGCACAAGCGCAACGAGGGTCAGATGACGACACCAAAAATTTCTTTACGTGATATCACAAAACGTTTTGACGCAATCACCGTGTTGGATGCGGTGTCACTTGACATTGAGTCTGGCTCCGTGGTTTCGATCATCGGTCCTAGTGGTTCGGGCAAGAGTACGCTTTTACGTTGCATTAATTTGCTTGAACACATCGACGATGGCGAGCTTTTGCTTGACGGAACAGACATCTCAATTCCGGGATTCGACCCTAATACAGTTCGGCGCCGAATCGGAATGGTGTTTCAGAGCTACAACCTTTTCCCACACATGTCCGTACTCGACAACATCACCCTGGCGTTGCGACGAGTCCTTGGACTAAGCCGCGTGATTGCTCAAGATCGTGCCCGAGAGTTGCTCACACGTTTTGCTCTTGACGATAAAGAAAATGCTTTCCCCGACCAAATGTCTGGTGGACAGCAACAACGGGCCGCTATTGCACGCGCAGTTGCGATGGAGCCAGAAGTGTTGCTACTTGACGAAATAACAAGCGCACTAGACCCCGAACTTGTTGGTGAAGTTCTAGATGTTGTTCGGGAATTACGTTCAACAGGCATGACGATCGTGCTTGCTACTCATGAAATGGGATTTGCTCGTGACACAAGCGACTTGGTCTGCGTTCTAGACGGTGGACGGATTATTGAAAGTGGATCTCCGGCGCAAGTTTTTGGTGCACCACAACAAGAGCGCACACAACAATTCTTACAACGCGTCATCAATGCTGGTCGGCTGTAAACCTTACGACGTTGGTAATACGTAGTCAGCAAATCGATCGCGCAAAGTCTTCTTAGAGAATTTACCCACGCTCGTCTTGGGCACTTCGTCGATGAAAATCACATCGTCTGGAATCTGCCACTTAGCCAACTTGGGGGTAATGTACTCCAGGACATCTTCTTTGGTAAGCGTCGCGCCCGGCTCAATTACCACGCAGGCCAAGGGCCGCTCAGACCATTTTGGATGTGGAACTCCGATGACGGCTGCCTCTTTGATGAGTGGGTGGGCCATCAGTTCATTTTCGATCTCGACAGAACTGATCCATTCACCACCTGATTTGATCAGGTCTTTGGTGCGATCGACCAATCTGATTCGACCGCTAGCGTCCATCGTTGCAACGTCTCCTGTGCGCAACCATCCGTCTGTCGTAAAACTTTCTGCTGCTCGATCATCGTTGTAATACGACGATGCAATCCATGGTCCGGCACATTGCAATTCACCGCTCGTGTCTCCGTCCCAAGGCACCGCAAGCGATGTGCTCGGATCAACGACCCGACAGTCCACGCCAAAACTAATGATGCCAACCGTTGTGCGAAGTTCGGCTTGTTGTTCTTGGGGTAACAGACTGTCTGCTGCTGACAATGTGCACACAGCGGCAATCGGACTCGTCTCCGTCATTCCCCATGCCTGGAGAATCGGCAATCCAGTCTGCAATCTAAAGCCCTCACTTAGTGCCTTTGGCACAGCAGAACCACCACAAGGAATCGCTCGCAACGACGATGTGTCTCGACCTTTTAGCTCGGGCAATACACCCATCCAAATAGTGGGCACGCCTGCCGCAACAGTGACTTTTTCGTCGACGATGAGATTAGCAATTGCTGCGCCACTTAGATCGGGCCCTGGCATAACAAGACTGGCCCCTGCTCCGACGGCGGCATGGGCTAACCCCCATGCGTTGGCATGAAACATCGGGACAACTGGCAGGATTACATCTGACTCGCGCGCACCAAGTGAGTCAACAGTCATCGCTCCCATCGTGTGTAAAAAGGTACTGCGATGGCTATACACCACTCCTTTGGGGTTGCCAGTGGTGCCGCTTGTGTAACACATACTTGCCGCTTGATTTTCATCTGGCACAACAAACTCGACTGGTTGCGCTCCAGCAAGAAGTTGCTCGTAATCATGAATCTCATAACCTTTTATCGAACTTGGCGCATCCCCTTTGCCGTCATCCATCACGATGAGGTGTTTTACGGTTGTAAATGTTTCCAGTAATGGCGCAATCAAGCCAAAGATTGACTTGTCGATGAAGATTACTTCGTCCTCGGCGTGGTTGACGATGTAAGTAAGTTGCTCTGGGAAGAGTCTGATATTGAGAGTGTGTAGCACGCGCCCAGAGCATGGTGCTGCAAAATACAACTCTAAATGTCGCGCCGTGTTCCAGGCGAAGGTGCCGACTCGGCCTTGTGCAGATACTCCCAAGGTGTTAAGCACCGCGCCAAGTTGGCGGGTTCGATGTGCCCACACGGCGTAATCGGTGCGTATTTTGCCCGCACCTGTCGCAGTGGTGATCGTTTTCGTGCGGTGGTATTTCTCGGCACGTTCAAAAATATGATTGATTGATAGTGATGTTGACTGCATTAAACTCTGCATGGTTCCCCCGATTGTGACATGACATATTTAGTCCTGCGTCTCCCATACGGTACCAATCGCGCCTAACCCATGCGTCACGGCTACGGTATCAAGGTGCGCAAATTAGTGGTCACCCTTACCTTGATCCTCTTTATCTGCGGAACAATCGGATCTAATATTGGGCCCGCCCTCGTCGATGAGCATCCCGTCTTCGTGTTATTACTGAGCGCCCGCAACCGCAATCTCTTTGGCTCTGTGCCGTTCATCGATGGGCTTCCCTACTTTGTTATCGGCTTTGTGCGCCTGATGCTGGCTGCCATGGCCTTATTCTTTGTGGGTCGTTGGTATGGCAACCGAGCCCTCAACTGGGTTTCGGGTCAGGTCAATGAAATGCCAGCGATCTATCGCTGGACAGAGCGGGCAACTGCGCGCGCTGGCTGGCTGGCGATTCTGTTGATGCCTGGCTCAAATATTGTGTGCTTGCTGTTGGGGCATCACCGCATGGAACCGCGTCGTTTTGCAGCATTGGCTAGCGCGGGAGTGGTTCTAAAACTTGTTCTGCTCTTTGTTGGAGGGCACATCTTTGAGGATCAAATCCGATCCGTGTTGTCCTTTATTGAGTCGTATCAATGGTGGATCGTGATCGGACTATTTGCAATCACGATTGCCCAATCAGCGCGCCGCAAATCGCCAGGATCCCCCGAGGAGCTAGCACCATAGACGGTTAGACTCGTCGCATGGCTCAAACATCATTTGGCGGCACACCCGTCAACACCGTCGGCGATCTTCCCAAAGTCGGGCAATCGCTTCCATCCTTCTCGCTGACTGCGGGCAACTTGCAAGAGTTCAGCAACGAATCACTAGCCGGAAAGCGTGCCATATTTAATATTTTTCCGAGTGTTGACACGCCGACCTGCGCCACAAGTGTTCGAACATTTAATTCGCTTGCGTCTTCGCTTGACAACACAGTCGTCTACTGCGTTTCCGCTGACCTCCCGTTTGCACAAGGTCGCTTTTGTGGTTCAGAAGGGCTCAGCAACGTCAATAACGCATCATCGTTCCGCACTGATTTCGGCCAAGCATTTGGTGTCGGGCTTAACGAAGGAGCATTTGCTGGTCTTCTTGCGCGCGCCGTCGTCGTCGTTGACGAAAAAGGTACAGTGCTTCATACAGAACTCGTCTCAGATATTGCCAATGAGCCCAATTACGATGCCGCCATTGCTGCGCTGAAATAATACTTCACGCTAAACAAACCCCTACAACAAAGAATCAATTCCCATGGTGAGGCCTGCCCGGCCTGATACCTCGCGACATGCCAACACAACGCCTGGCATAAAACTCACTCTGTCGTTGCTGTCGTGACGAATCACTAGTGTCTGACCGGCTGTTCCTAAAATCACTTCTTGAGACGCGGTCATGCCGACCATGCGCACAGAATGCACACGAATTCCGGCGGGTCCTTGCCCCCCGCGTGCCCCGACAATAACCTCGTGCTTTGTTGGATCAGTTGCCCACGTGTCGCTCGCTGCAGCCATTCGTTGCGCCGTTACCGCCGCCGTACCACTTGGCGCATCAGACTTGTCATTATGGTGAAACTCAATAATTTCTGCTGTATCAAAAAATGGTGCTGCTTGTTCGGCAAATTTCATCATCAACACGGCGCCAATCGCAAAGTTTGCAGCGATGATGCAGTTGCTTCCGATGAATGCTTGGCGAAATGACAAAACATCGTCATCCAAAAACCCGGTGGTTCCAACTACCGCGTGCATCCCGTGTAGGGCGAGCCATGGCAGGGTGACTCGCGCCGCACTGGCCACCGTGAAATCAACAACAACTTGCGCCTGTGCATCGGCAAGGGCTTTAAGTTCATTGGAAACTGCGAGCCCGTGAACTGAACGACCTGCTCCAGCGACGTCAACAACCGCGACAAGTTCAAGTCCGTCAGCAGCCACGACTGCATCACAGACGGTTGCCCCCATGCGACCGCATGCGCCCACAACGCCGACTCGAATCAGATCTGTCCTTTGCTCATTGTCCATGCCCAAACCGTAGTCGTGCCACGACCACGAAAGGGCGTAGATTGATTAGTTCAGAAAACGAAAGTATTAGCGATGACGGCGACCGCCGCCACCACCTTCGCGTTCGTTACCACCAGCTTGTCCGCCTGGTCCAAGGTCTCCGAATTCAGAGCGCAGTTCAGCGTCAAATTCGTCCTCAAAAGACACAGCGACAGCGGCGCTTGGCGCACTGTTTCCGCGATCCTGGCGTGGCTCATCAGGTGACCCTGCTAGGTCTTGTCCATCTGCCCCTACGGGTGTCAGGCTGACCTTGCCCCGAGCATCAACACCCTCAACACGAACAGTCATTTCGTCACCAACGTCAAGTACGTCTTCAACGCGATTCACGCGTTGACCATTGCCCAACTTGCTGATGTGCACGAGGCCGTCGAGACCAGGACTGATGTTGACGAAAGCACCGAACTTTGTGATGCTGACAACACGACCGGTGTAGACACCGCCAACCTCGGGCGGAGCTGCTTGCTCGCCACCGCGATCATTTCTGTCTGTGCGTCTTTCGCGTTCGCGACGTGGCTCAGATGATCCACTGCCCCCAAGTGACTCGCCGTCAGGACCGACCGGCACAAGGCTGACCTTGCCCTTGTCGTCAATGTCTTCGACGCGCACCATGATCTCGTCACCAAGTGTCAATACATCTTCGACGTTATTAATGCGCTGTCCATTGCCCAACTTGCTGATATGAATCAGTCCGTCGCGACCAGGAAGAATGTTAATAAAAGCACCAAACTTTGTGATGCTGACAACACGACCGTTATAAATGCCACCAAGATCTGCTGTTGGTGGATCGACGATAGCGAGAATTCTGGCCCTTGCTTCTTCTACTTTGGCGTTGTCTGGAGAACCAATCGTGACAATTCCGACAGAACCATCGTCATCGACGGCAATTTCTGCTCCGGTCTCTTGCTGGATGGTATTGATGACCTTGCCCTTTGGTCCGATGACTTCTCCCACCTTGTCGAGCGGAATTGTGATTGTGACAATCTTTGGTGCCGACTCAGCAACAGTGTCGCGAGCAGTTGCCAATGTCTTGTTCATGACATCCAAGATCGCCATACGCGCGTCACGTGCTTGTTGCAAAGCTGCACCAAGAACGTCAGCAGGGATTCCATCAATTTTGGTGTCAAGTTGCAAAGCAGTTACAGCATCGGATGTACCAGCAACTTTGAAGTCCATGTCTCCAAAAGCATCTTCTGCTCCGAGAATGTCTGTCAATGTAAGGTATTTTCCTTCGGCGTAAATAAGTCCCATTGCAATTCCAGCAACAGGGGCTTTAATCGGAACGCCTGCGTCCATCAGCGAAAGGCTGGATGAACACACGGATGCCATGGATGTCGAACCATTTGATGCCAATACTTCACTCACCAAACGGATGACGTAGGAGAAATCTGCTTGACTCGGAACAACGGGCAACAACGCACGCTCAGCGAGCGCACCATGTCCAATTTCACGACGCTTTGGCGTACCAACGCGACCTGTCTCACCATTGGCCCAAGGAGCCATGTTGTAATGATGGATATAGCGTTTTTGGTTATCAGGACCAAGGGTGTCGAGCAATTGATTCATGCGGGGCATTGCCAACGTGCAGACATTCATCACTTGAGTCTCTCCGCGCTGAAACAATCCGGTTCCATGCGCGGTGCTGAGCAATCCAACTTCGGCTGACACTGGACGCAGGTCTCGTGGACCCCGACCATCGATACGGATGCCGTCTTCTACAACGCGCTTACGCACCATTTTTTTGGTGAGGCTGCGGACAGCTTCTTTGACGGCCTTTTCTTGGCCAAAGAATGGTCCAGGCACTGCAGATGTTCCGACCAATTCTTTAGCGGTCTCGTCTGCTGCTGCATCGGTTGCTGCATTGCGATCTGCTTTGATCGCGATGGTCACTGCAGTTGCCAACTTAGATGTTGCAACCTTTTCGACTGCTTCAAATATTTCTGGCGTGTAGTCAAGCACTGGTGTATATGCCAATGCTGCGATTTGACCATGTGTCGCAATCACGCTGGCGCGCAATTGACGCTGAAGAGCGATGGACTCTTTGATCCATACCTTTGATGCCTCGAGACCTTCTGTGATGACAGTCTCTGACACTTTTGGTGCGCCTGCTTCGTAGTAGTCAAAGCTCTTTTCGGTTCCGCCTGCTTCGACCATCATGATCGCAACGTCTCCGTTGTCAAGTTCACGACCGGCAACGACAATTTCGAATGTTCCTTCTTTGCCTTCGTCGTATGTTGGATGAGCGATCCATGTTCCGTCTTGCGAATAAGCAAGTCGAACAGCACCAATCGGGCCATCAAACGGAATACCGCTGATCATCAATGCAGCAGACGCTGCGTTAATCGAGATGACGTCGTGTGGATTTTCCATGTCCGCACCAAGAATGGTGAGAACAACCTGGACTTCGTTGCGAAAGCCATCTGGGAACGCGGGTCGTAATGGTCTGTCCGTCAGACGGCAGGTTAAAATTGCCTGCTCTGATGGACGTCCCTCGCGACGAAAGAATGCGCCAGGTATTTTTCCCGCTGCATAAGAACGCTCTTCGACGTCGATCGTGAGCGGGAAGAAATCAATCCCGTCACGCACCGTGCGTGCAGCGTTGGCAGTTGCCAGAACAGTGGTTTTGCCAATTGAGGCCACCACTGCACCCTGTGATTGTTGAGCCAATTTCCCGGTCTCAAATGTAATAGTTTTGTCAGTCCCCGACACGGGGCCAGACACGCGAATCGCGTCAGTCATTGGAATTTCCTTTCCTCTGACCGCCAGCACACGCCGGTTCCCAGTTGACAACCCCGCACAACCTTATGCGGAACTCTCCACTGACAACCGACTACATCAAAATGGATGCTGGCGGTGTATGTGTTATCGGCGAAGGCCGAGTTCTTGGAGCAAATCACGGTAGCGAGCAACGTCACGATCGCGCACATAATCAAGCATGCGACGGCGACGACCCACCAACATCAAAAGACCACGACGACTGTGGTGGTCTTTAGGATGCGTTTGGAGGTGTCCGGTTAATTGATTAATACGGTCTGTCAGCAACGCAATCTGGACATCGGGCGATCCGGTGTCTGTAGCGTGTTGGCGATGGGCCGCAATTGTGTCTTGCTTAGACATCTTGCCTCATTTCAAGGGAGGGCGCTGGTCACGGATTGTGAACAGCATCTCGCCAGAGTCGAAACCCCAACGGACATCTCAAGGCTATTGGTATTCCCCCGATGGTTCCAACCTCAAACAGGATTAGTATCTCAGGTATGTTCACAGGGATTGTTGAAGAACTAGGCACAGTCCAGGCGCTGCACCGAACCCGACTGCGAATCGGTGCAAGCCTGGTGCTCCAAGGCTCTGCGCTTGGTGCCTCGATCGCGGTGAATGGATGTTGTCTTACTTTGGTCGACCAAGGGCCAGACTGGTGGGAAGCAGATGTCAGCGAAGAAACCTATTCCCGCACCAATTTGGGCGCCATGCAACTTGGTGATCCGGTCAATCTAGAGCGACCCATGGCACTGGGCGAACGATTGGGGGGGCATATTGTTTTGGGCCATGTTGATGCCGTTGGAACCATTGTGTCGCCTGCGCCAGCACTGACTGTTCGAATTCCGCGCGACCTCATGCGATACATCGTTGAAAAAGGTTCAGTCACAGTGGACGGCATTAGCCTCACGGCGTTTCACCTCGGAGACGACACATTTGATGTCGCAGTCATCCCCCACACCGTTGACGTCACCACTTTGGGGCATCGCCTCGCAGGTGACATCGTCAATATCGAAATTGATGTGATGGCAAAGCATGTTGAGCGACTCGTCAACCACGACTAGACATACATCTATGGCATCACTAGACGACCTCCGATCCCAAATTGACGACATCGATCGAGCCATTGTCGATCTCTTGGCTCAGCGCTTGCGTATTTGCGCTGATGTGGCTCGGCTCAAAGCTAAAACAGGTTCCACGGTCATTCAGCCAGCACGAGTGCGTGACGTACTATCGAGTCGACGCCAATGGGCAATTGACCAAGGAGTTGATGCCGACTTTGCTGAACATCTTTTTCGCACATTGCTCGCCGAGGCACACCGCATCGAAGTTGCCGACAGTCGCCAAGAGTCTGCACCGAAAAAAGACGCTGACTCCGTTGTGCGTTCCGAACTTGACACCGTAGCCTGCCGCATCGACCATGTGGTAGTAGCCGTCGTCGATTTGGTTGCCGCTCAAAAATTTTTCTCCGACATGGGTTTTCGTATTCAGCAAACCGACGATGTCAACATCGTGTCAGCCGAAGCTGGTGGTGTCACCGTGGTTCTAGTTGGTCCAGGCGACGACCCGGCAGTTGCAGCACAGCTGAGCGCCCACGGTTCTGGCGTGCAACACATTGCGATTGAAGTGCTCAGTGCCGGATTCACCCGTGACGCCCTTGACGCTGCTGGCGTACCCAGACTCACCGATGTCATCGTTGACTCCGATGGACATGAGCAAGTCTTTACGGTTCTTGATCCAGCGACTGGCGTACAACTGGGCTTTATCAGTCGAACAGGCCACCGAGTGCCCATGAACAGCCACAATGTACGGGCCATGTTCGAAGCACTCTCGGGCGACGCCTGACAACACCCAAGTCACCGCCAACGAGATACAGTACAGGTGCACGGTCTCTCGGGGATCTCAACCGAACCTCTTACATACGGCTGAGATTTCGACCGGCACTGGCATATAACCGATCCGTTTCTCAACCCTTTGGAGGGTGTTGTGTTATCGAGCCAGTTTTCGCGTACCGAACTCATGCAGTCGTTTCCTATAGAACCGTCTGTGCTGGATTTTGTGGCCCATGCGTCACTAGATGAATTGCTCCAATGCGCACGTCAGATTCGTGATGCGGAGTTTGGAACCCAGGTCACGTTTTCTCCCAAAGTATTTATCCCACTCACAATGCTGTGTCGCGATAAATGCGGATACTGCACCTTTGCTCAGCCACCAGCGCGCCTTGCAAAGCCGTACCTCACTGCTGAAGATGTCTTGGCAATTGCGCGTCAAGGTGCTCGCACTGGATGTCATGAAGCACTCTTCACGCTTGGGGAACGACCAGAACTGCGTTACGAGATTGCAGCGGACTGGCTTCGTGCCAATGGGTTTGATTCCACCGTGCATTACCTGCACGACATGGCTCAACTCGTAATACACGAGACAGGCCTGCTGCCTCATGCAAATGCAGGCGCTCTGTATCGAGATGAGTTAACAATGTTGCGATCAGTCTCGCCATCGCAAGGAATGATGCTCGAGTCGTTACGCGACGATTTGGATTGTCACAAAGGAGCCCCCGACAAGCAATCACAACGACGCATCGACACTCTGTGTAACGCTGGCGAGTTACAGATTCCGTTTACGACCGGGATCTTGGTCGGCATCGGAGAAAACCGGGCTGACCGCATCGAAGCATTGTCTTTGATTGCTGCTGTGCATCAGCAATACGGCCACGTGCAAGAAGTCATCGTGCAGAACTTTTTGCCAAAGGCGCGCACCGGGATGCAAAATTCGCCTGCCTGTCCCCAAGACGAGTTCTTGTGGTCAATTGCTGCGGCACGAGTGCTTTTGCCGTCGAGCATTCATCTGCAAGCGCCACCAAACTTGTCTGACGATTTTGGAGTACTACTTGATGCTGGCATCGATGATTGGGGCGGTGTTTCGCCAGTCACAGCCGACCATGTGAATCCTGAACGACCATGGCCAGCGCTTGCACGCCTGCAAGAAGTGACAGAACAACGTGGTCATGTTTTGGCGCCGCGCCTCACGATTTATCCAGAATACGTTCGTCAACCAACACGGTTTCTAGATGAGGCCTTGCGATTTGCCGTGATGGACCGCAGTGACGCCCAAGGATTAGGTCGTGATGACCCAGGTGCATTGTGGCCCGAAAAAGTAACGGCTGCCGATGTGGTGCAAGATGGTGCTGAAGTCGTATTGGTTGGGCACAAATCAACGCAATGGTATTCAGGCTCCAATGTGAAGCCATTGACGCTCATCCCTCTTCCAACATCACGAGCCACGGGCAGAATTGCCGAGATCATTCAAGGACATCGCAGCGGCCAAGAAATTGGTCAGGAAGAGATCGTTGCCTTGTTTGGCGCACGTGGACCAGAAGTTGGCGCAATTGCCCAATACGCCGACCAATTGCGTCGCGATGTCGTTGGCGATGATGTGACATGGGTACATAACCGCAATATCAATTACACAAATGTGTGTACTTACAAATGTCGATTCTGTGGTTTTTCTAAAGGGCCACTAAGCCTTAATTTACGTGGCACGCCTTACTTGTTGACACTTGACGATATTGCCCAACGCGCCCAAGAAGCATCTGTGTTGGGAGCAACCGAGGTCACGTTGCAGGGCGGTATTCACCCTGACTTTGACGGCGATTATTACATTGACGTTACGCGTGCCATAAAAGCAGCAGTACCCGACATGCATGTGCACGGCTTTACGGCACTCGAAGTCACCGAAGGTGCGCGACGCAACGAAGAGCCTTTGCGTAATTATCTGCTGCGCCTCAAAGAGGCTGGGCTGGCTTCATTGCCAGGCACAGCAGCCGAAATCCTTGATGACGAAGTACGCGCAATCTTGTGCTCCGACAAAGTAAATACGGAAGAATGGCTGGAGTGTCATCGCCAAGCACATCTCATTGGGCTCGGATCAAACATCACCATCATGTTTGGCAGTATCGAACACCCCGAATCATGGGCTCGTCACATCATTGTTACTCGTGATCTGCAAAAAGAGACCGGCGGATTCACGGAGTTCATTCCGCTGCCGTTCGTACACATGGCATCGCCGATCTACCTGCAACGCAAAGCACGTCGCGGCCCGACTTTTCGCGAGACAGTTTTAATGCATTCCATCGGGCGTCTTGCATATCATGGCCTTATCGACAATGTTCAAGTGTCGTGGGTAAAAATCGGAACAGCCGGAGCAGCTCAACTTCTACAAGCTGGCTGTAATGATCTGGGCGGAACATTGATGGATGAAAACATCTCTCGCGCAGCCGGCGCAAACCACGGCCAAGCGATGACAGAAGGGCGCTTTGGAGAAATCGTGGCGCCACTGCGACGCACACTTCGTCAGCGAACGACTGGATACAAAATGTTTAGTGTGACGACTGGTGATTAGCTAGCGCCTTGCGCGCATGCTCAATGTCAATATCAAGTTGAGCGCGCAACGAGTCAAGGCCGTCAAACTGGCGCTCACTACGCAAAAAGGCAACGAACTTTACTGATGCCGCTTCGCCATAAAGGTCGCCATCGAAATCCAGCAAATACGCCTCAAGCAACGAATGATCTGCGTTCGTATAAAAAGTTGGTCGACGACCAATATTGACAGCACATCGATACTCAGAGCCATCAGCGCGCTTATACATTGCGGCATAAACACCATCTGCTGGCATGCACATTGACCGCGGCACTTCGACATTGGCAGTTGGGAAACCTATTGTTCTGCCCCGTTTGTCGCCCGTCACCACAACACCCCGCACTTCGTAGAAACGGCCAAGCAGACGGTGTGCTGTTTCGATTTCCCCGCCTGCCAATGCACGACGTATTGCTGTTGAACTTATCGGTTCGTCGACACCGTCTTGACGTGGCACTAGAACAAGTGGCTCGGATACGAAGTCGTACCGCGCTCCCATCTCATGCAGAAGCGTGAGGTTTCCCTGTCGCATATATCCGAAGTGAAAATCACTTCCGACGATGACAGCTTTGGCAGCAAGTGCATCCACAAGAACTCGGCGAACAAAATCAACAGGTGTTTCATGAGCCTGCAAATCATCAAAAGACACCACAACCACAGCTTCAATGCCGGTTGCTTCCAAAAGTTCGAGTCGTTGATCTAGATTTGAGAGCAGTGGCGGCGCTGACTCTGGCCTAACCACACTTGCTGGATGTCTGTCAAAAGTCACAACCACACTTTTGGCATCCAATTGTGCAGCACGAGTTTTAACATGTTCAATAACAGCAAGATGACCCAAATGAACTCCGTCATATGCGCCAATGGTGAGCACACTGCGTTGGCCAGGCCATGCGCATGCGGTGAGGTCAGTGACTATTTGCATCGCCACGAACCTACCTGCCACCAAACACAACTGTCGGCTTTGCCATATCGTTCTTCCATCTCTCGTATACGGCGATTAAGTCTCCGTTGACATTGAGAATGGCCCACGGACCATCTCCTTCCCATGATGGCAGTGGTCGCCCGTACAACACATTGTCGATTCCGTCAGAATCAAGCGTTACCTGTTGCATGCCTCTCACCGCCATCAACACGTCATGCAGGAATGGCTCAGCAAGAGTGCATGTATCGGCCAACACAAACGGACCAACACTCGTGCGACGTAATGCTCGAATATGTGCTCCCCCACCAAGTGCTTGTCCAAGGTCTGCACCCAAGGAACGAATATATGTTCCGGAGCCACATCTAACACTTGCCTGCAGCACCATTGGGTCGGCTGTGGCGCTCACGGTGAACTGATGCACGTGCACGGGTCGTGGCGCACGATCGACTTCTACTCCCTCGCGCGCTAACTGATGAAGTCGTTTGCCGTCAACCCGAATAGCAGACACCATTGGAGGTATTTGCAAAATATCGCCGATAAATTTCGCGTCTATGACTCGCTGTGTCTCAACAACATCAGGCGCCGACATCTCGTAAGTTTTAGTAGTCATTCCAGCACTATCAAGCGTGTCCGTTTCTGACCCAAAAACAATTTGGGCGATGTATTGCTTGTCCATGTCGCTTAAAAAACGCATCAAGCGTGTGGCGTTGCCGACTCCAACAACTAAAACTCCAGTTGCATCGGGGTCAAGTGTGCCGGCGTGTCCGATTCGTTTTTCTGATAATGATCTCCGCAATTGCGCCACTGCGTCGTGACTTGTCATGCCTGCTGGCTTGTCTACAACGACGAGCCCATGCACTGTGGGCGGTTTACGCCGTGCCATTCGCTTCGTCGTCTGCTTGAGGCGCAACTGGATTATTATTGGCATCAAGTGGTCTGATTCGGAGCAGTTCTTCAATTCGTTCTGCCCCGCGAATCACTTCGTCTGGCTTGAAAGACAACACGGGTGTTTTGCGGGCATGCATTTGGCGATTGATCGATGCCTGAATACGAGACCGATGCTCGCCAAGTGCTTCTTGAATCGCGGCGTCTCCTTCTTCCCCTGACATCGAGTCATAGAACACGACTGCTCGGTTCATCTCGCTGTCTACATCAATCGAGGTCACCGAGACGAGATCGAGTCGCTCATCATCAATGCGAATAAGTTCGTCGGCAATGATCTCGCGCAGGACTTGGGACAGACGAGCGGCTCGAGGGTATCCGTGCGATGTTCCGCCCTTGGGCTGGCGCTGACGAGATCGCGGGTTCTGCTTTGTCATATCACTACGGTACCTACAGATACGCCAATGAGAGCGAACTCTGCGCTGTGAGACCTACGATAGAGAGGCTATGACGTCTTCTCGACCCTCAGACTCTGCAAGTTCGATACCGGCGTACCGCTATACGGCAGCACTCGCTGCTGGCATCGAACAACGTTGGCAAAACTACTGGCAAGAAAACCACACGTTTGACGCACCCAATCCAGCAGGACCCCTTGCCGACCCAGTGGGCGTCGCTAATCGATCCAAACTTTTTGTGCTTGACATGTTTCCGTATCCTTCTGGTACAGGACTCCATGTCGGGCATCCACTTGGATACATCGGTACTGATGTGTACGCCCGATTCAAACGGATGCAGGGATACAACGTTCTACACGCATTTGGATACGACAGTTTTGGGCTACCTGCTGAACAGCACGCCATCAGCACGGGCGTTCATCCGCGTGTGAACACCAACGCCAACATTTCCAACATGCGTCGCCAACTGCGCCGTCTTGGTCTTGGACATGATGAACGGCGCAGCATCTGCACTACAGACGAAGAGTTTTACAAGTGGACACAGTGGATTTTCTTGCAAATCTATAACGCTTGGTTTGATCCCTCCATAAGTCGGGCACGACACATCAATGAACTCATTGCCCAGTTCGCGTCAGGTAAGCGCAATACCAGCTCTGGTCAAGCGTGGAACACAATGACACCCGCTCAAAAATCTCTCGAGATAGATGAATTTAGGTTGGCCTACTTGTCGGACGCTCCTGTTAATTGGTGTCCCGGTCTTGGAACAATTTTGGCCAACGAAGAAGTCACTGCCGAGGGTCGTAGCGACATTGGCAATTATCCGGTGTTTCGTCGCAATATGCGTCAGTGGACAATGCGAATATCTGTATTTTCTGACCGTCTACTTGGCGATCTCGACCGACTTGACTGGCCAGAGCCGATCAAACTTATGCAACGAAACTGGATCGGTCGGAGCGAAGGTGCTCGTGTTGCGTTCTCGTCGTCGGCTGGAGCAATAAATGTTTTTACAACACGCCCTGACACATTATTTGGTGCCACATTTATTGTGCTATCGCCAGAGCATCCACTCGTCGAGACCCTCTGCACCGCAGAGCAACGCGAACACATAACGGCATACATCGCTCAAGCAAGTGCCACGACTGATACAGACCGCCAAGACGATTCGCGCAAAAAAACAGGAATCTTTACTGGTTCATATGCCATTAATCCAGTCACCAATCAGCCGATTCCGATTTGGATTGCTGATTACGTGTTAATGGGCTACGGGACGGGAGCAATTATGGCTGTTCCCAGTGGCGACCAGCGAGACTTTGAATTTGCTCGGCAGTTTGATCTTCAGATCACAGCAACACAAATGCCCACTGGGGCATGGTTCGATCAACATCACTTCCCACCAAGCGATGACTGCGCAACGTGGCCAAGTGCATTCGTGGGTGAAGGCAACTATGTACACAGTGCCAATGACACTCTTTCGCTTAATGGTCAACGTTCAATCGCCGACGCCAAAAATCTGATGAATGCGTGGTTGACAGAACGCAATCTTGGAGAAGCAACTGTCACCTATCGATTGCGGGACTGGCTTTTTTCGCGGCAACGCTACTGGGGCGAGCCTTTCCCAATTGTTTATGACCAGGATGGGCTTGCCCATGACGTGCCTGAGTCCATGTTGCCAGTTTTGTTGCCAGAACTCACCGACTTCTCTCCGCAAACACTCGATCCGATGGACAGCACATCCGACCCTGTTCCGCCGCTCGCTCGAGTCACTGACTGGGTGACAACCACTCTTGATCTTGGCGACGGACCCCGTACATATCGCCGCGAGGTCAACGTCATGCCCCAGTGGGCAGGCTCATGTTGGTATGAGTTGCGTTATCTAGACCCCACCAACACCCAACGATTTGTTGATCCAGAGGTTGAAAAATACTGGATGGGTCCGGCGACTGACGAACACACCGGCGGAGTTGACCTTTATGTCGGAGGAGTTGAACATGCCGTGTTGCACCTGTTGTATGCGCGTTTTTGGCACAAGGTGCTACACGACCTTGGACATGTCTCAAGTGAAGAGCCTTTTCATCGATTGTTTAATCAGGGATACATTCAGGCCTATGCGTATCGCGATGATCGCGGACAAACTGTTCCGGCAGAAGAAGTAACAGAAACAAATGGCTCCTACACCTACGGCAACGAAAAAGTAACTCGTGAATACGGCAAGATGGGCAAGAGCCTCAAGAACATCGTCACGCCAGACGAGATGTATGACGAATACGGTGCTGACACTTTTCGTCTCTACGAAATGGCGATGGGCCCGCTCGAAGCGAGTCGCCCCTGGAACACTCTTGACGTTGTCGGAATGCAGCGTTTCTTGCAAAGGTTGTGGCGCAATGTGGTCGACGAAGAAACTGGCGCGCTTGCTGTCTCAGAAGATGCGATACCAGAAACATTGCTTCGCCAGTTGCATAAATGCATCGCCGGGGTGGCCGCCGATATGGAAACACTGCGCTTCAACACGGCTATTTCAAAGTTGATTGAGCTCAACAATGACCTCACGCAATATGTCAACTCTGGTCATCGGACTCCCCTTAGTCTCATTACGCCGATGGCCCAAATGCTGTCGCCTCTGTGCCCGCATCTTGCAGAAGAGATCTGGGCACTACTCGGACACAGCACATCCATCACTTTTGAGCCGTTCCCAGTTGCCGACCCTAATTTGCTGGCTTCAGACACTATTGAAATCCCTGTCCAAGTCAATGGCAAGGTGCGCTCTCGGATTGTGGTCTTAGTTGGGGCTTCTCAAGATGACCTGCTCGCCGCAGCCTTGTCTGACGACAAAGTCATCGCCGCTCTAGGTGGAGTGGTTCCCGCTAGATCAATCGCCGTTGTTGGACGACTCGTCAATTTTGTTCTCTAGATTTTTCATCAGTAAGACTCGTTCCATTTACCTGCATCAGGCACAATAGGAGTGTGAGTAAACACGAGCTAATCAGCCCAAAGCACAAAGTCATTGCCCTTGTTGCCCACGACAACATGAAAGACGAACTCCTCGAGTGGGTTGAACACCATCGCGAAAAACTTGCCCTTCACACTTTAATCGGCACTGGAACCACTGGCAAACTTGTTAATGACAAGACTGGTCTCGTCGTCGAGCGACTACGCAGTGGACCACTAGGCGGCGATCAACAAATTGGAGCGCGCATCGCTGATGGTGATGTTGATGTTTTGTTGTTCTTTTGGGATCCACTCGAACCACAGCCACATGATCCCGACATCAAGGCGTTGCTGCGAATAGCTGTTGTCTGGAACATTCCTGTTGCATGCAATCGTGCCACTGCTGATTTCATCATGTCGTCGCCATTTATAACCAATGAATATGTTCGCCAAGTCCCAAGCCACGAGCGTTAAACATGGCATTAACCACGATCCTTGGCGCTTGGTGCCTGATAGTCAGTCTCTCGTTTATCTGGCCACAAGTGTGGCGCGTATTCAACGAGAACTCAACGCACGGCCTATCTACAGTCGGAAACCTCTACAGTCTGATTGGTTCGATTTTATGGCTTGCGTATGGAGTTTTTAAACATCGTCCGCCGATTTATATCAGTAACTTTTCATTCTTGGTAGCCGGAACGTTGATTTGTTGGCAACTCGTTCATCACAAAAAAATGAAGCGCTTACATATAGTGACTGCTTATGCGCTCGGAATTTTTCTTGCACTTGGAGCCCATTCGATTTCTGTTGCTGCGGTTGGCTGGTTGGCCATCGTGGTCAGCACGTCTGGCATCATGCCTCAGACAATCCATGTCATCAATACGCATAGTTTGCACGGCATCTCGGTTGTGAGTTATCGCATTACCTTGACTTCGTCTATTTCGTGGCTCATCTTTGGGATCACCGTTCACGACCCCATCGTGGCTCTTCCAAGTCTTATTATTGGTCCGTGTGTGGCATACATCCTGATCAAGGCGCAACGATGGCACGCATCGGATCGATCGACTACAGCAAACGCGTAACTATTTCAAAAACTGTGCTGCCGCGGCGAGGGCTTTAACATCAGGCGCACCGCTGTGCTGCAAGACAAGACGATTTACTCCGTCGTCGTGCCACTGCATTCGTTCCGGGTGACTTGGGTCAAGCAACGCGTCGTCCCACTTGGCCCACACTGACATAATGAAATCTGGTCGGTTGCCTGCTGCCTGACGTGCTGTAGCGAGTATCTCAGTTCGCTTGGCATGTCGTGCCCACACATTGACGCCATCTGAGTGCTTCCCGGCAAGACGAGCCAGAGCACTGCTGTTAACGCCAATGACTACAGGAATAGGCGTCAGGGTTTGTGCAAATCCAACAAACTTGGCGTCCCTAGGGTGAGCCCACATCTCGTCCAGCAACTCGATGGTCTGTGTCACGCGATCGTGGCGTCGGGCCATTACTGGTTCGATGGCGTGGCCCAACACATGCTGTTCGGCGGCAAACACACTGTCACGTGATGAGCCAGCTCCTATGCCAAGCAAGAAACGTCCATCTGAAATCTCTTGAACTGATGCCGCCGCTAGTGCCAAAAGACCACCACTGCGGTTCGCAACATTGGCCACTAATGCGCCAATGTTGACAGAACATGTAACCGCAGCAAGTGCACCCAACGTGGTGAAACATTCTTTCATTGAGTCCGAACCGAATAGTGCGCCAGAAAAATGATCCAACACCCACACGGTGTCAAACCCGGATTGCTCTGCCACAAGCGTCGCCTCAGACAATGCCGACCACGGACATGCGCCTTGATTGAACTGGACGTCGATAATCATTGACTATTAAGCAGCCTTACCCACTCACAGCTAGCTTCGGGCCAAAACTGAAGAATCTGATTTGCCATATCACAATGCAATGGATCGTTTTGCCAGCGACGCAATGATCCCTGCCACCAATTATCGTGCATCAGCGTTGAAACAATTTTGCCATGGTTCTCATCAGGGGGCTCAACCAAAACAAGCGGCTCCCCATCACCCTCGTGATCAATCGCCGAGACATGGCAAATCATTCCGAGTTGGTCTATTTCTTCGGGTCGCGGATCATGTCCAATTTGCATAATTGATGCCCACACAGCCGCACCATTTACGTCAGCGCCACTTACACCACTCGGATGAGTGTTGTTAAGTATTTGCAATGCCGTCTCTATCGCATATGCCCCTATTGGCCCGACAATCGTCTGATACGCCCGTTGTTCTGGTTCGGTGTCAACAAAGACCGCGTCAAAGTTGTGTTCGGCACCTTGATAGTTCACTACAGAACCATGTGGAGCTGTCATTAAGGCTTCTAATAATTTGAGCAATCCGAGCAACATCACGTTTGTCCACATTCCCGAGAAATCACTCACCGCTGATGACGTCATGGCAAGCCGTGTGCGCTGCGGTGTTGCATCCCAATACAAAGCAGTAAAGATTCCCTCAACAACTGAATCGCCATTGCTCTGCTCTGCCACAAGATCTGCCAAATCAGCAAAAGTACTACCGGTCCAACCAAGATCGATCACGAAATGACGACCTATGTCTAATAACCCTTGCTGTTTTAGGTACCCAAGCAAGCGATCTCGCAGTTGATGCGAGGACTCGACAAGTCTTTGCTCGTTGGCCGCAATAAGTGCGCGCCCGCCATAGACGTCAACCATTTCGCGGCCATCGACGTCCACACCATTTTTTTGTAATGAAAACCCAAGGCGGCGATTAAGGCGTTCAACCGATAACACTTCGTCATTACCAATCATTTTTTGTTGCACTTTTTCAGAGGCTTCATTAATCGCCGATCGCCACACAACAGACCGTGACATCGCTAAATAACCAGCCTCAGGCATACTTGAATCATCGCGCTTCAAAATGTTCCAGACCTGGTGCGATAAGTATCCGTCTCGTGCCGCAAAGTGAACCGTCGCCCTAGGCGTCGAAGCAATTGCCGCACGCGCACGCTGAATCTGGTCGACAATGATTAGCGCCACCGTGGTGGCTCCGACCACGCGTTCGATGCTCCAATCGTGACCACATAATTCGTCTCGCACATAAGCCTCAAGACGAGAATGACTCAGCAAACTTGGCGCAGCATTAAATGGCGCTCGATGAGACCTCGTCATATCACAGTTCACTACAACGCAGATTCCGTGACGCGAGGCTTGAACGCCATCAGCCTCAGGATTGTCTCCAACATGCAGAATCTGATTCGCCTCAACGCCAACATGACCTAGAACTGTTGTCCAAAGATGTCCGTTTGATTTCATACCAGAGTGTTCACAGCTCACAAAAATATCCGATAGCACTAATCCAACGACGCCGGCGGCCTCAGCCATGCGCAAAAGTTGATGGCTTGGGAGGTAATTATCACTCACCACAACAACGCGTACTCCGTGCTGGCGAGCCTTCTGGACCAGCGCCACTGCGCGAGGAACCGATCGACACATCGCCACTTCAAGATCCATCTCTAAGGTCATCAGTCTGACGCGTTCTTTGTAGTTAAGCCCCAGCGCGATTTGTAGGTGATGATAAATGTCTTCAATTGTGACATCACATCTGTCGTCTAATTCTTGTTGATACTGACGCGCCGAACGTTCTGCCTGAATGCGTTTTCTAGCGAATCCATGGTAACAGCGTTGGCCATCAGAGACAAGACGCTGTTCTAAGGTGGCAAAGACGTGCGTGGGTTGCGCCACACTGCGTGTTACAAGCGTGTCGAAAAAATCTATCGATAACACAGTAATTTCTCCACTCGACAAATCGAACGGGGAAATCAACAGTTCTGGCAGCATGTTGATATCTACCCAACAACGCGACGTTTGATGGCTCGCAGTCCGTGGGCAGGATTGAGAATAACACGAGAAATGCGCCGCCAGAGACGACGCTGTTGCATGATGTAAACCATCTGGTGGGCAATATGTTCATTGGCAATATTTTGATTAGCAATGTCAGCTGAAATCGCAAGTTGCAGATCTCGCACTTCGCGCTCCAGCCCTTGGACTCGCCTACTCCAGTCGTCCATTGCTCTGACAGACTCGGCGGCTTGGCGCGCACTAGCCGCTGTTAGCGCCAACTCACCCTTGTTGAGTCCGTTGGGCATTGTCACCTTGAGCCAACGATCAACTATTAAATCCTGTGCTGAGGTATCCGTTCGCACTACAACAGCCTTGGGGTTTTCTGCCTCATCATCACTGCGGATTGAACGCGAGTGATGTCGTGTCAGATTTTCGGGAACGGCCATTATCGATGAATGCTCTGCCACGCGTACTAAAAATTCCCAATGATCAAGGGCAGGTAGTGATTCGTCAAATCCCCCCAGTTCCAATGCAGCCGATCGCCTGATAAGGACTGATCCTGCGGGAAGAATATGCCCCGCAATTAGCGAAGTTAAAGTCAACTGACCATCATCAATGACCTCTAGTGACTCATGAATTGGCCACAGCCGATTTGCGCGTTGAGTTTCAAGAACTCGCGTGCAACTTGTTGCTGCCGCGGCCATGCTTCTGTTCTGGTCAAGAACACCCACCGTTGCTTTCAGGAAATCTGGATGCCAAGTTTCAGTATCATCATGCATCACCACATAATCTGATGCGCACATTCCCATGGCGGCATTAGACGCTACTCCTGCATTAACACATGTATCAAAATGCTTCAACATAATCTGAGTAGATTCTCGGCCCAAAGAACCACTTGCGACCTTGACGATTGCGTCAACAGCTCGTGGATCACCACCATTGTTGACAATGATGAGCACCCAGTCAGCAAATGTCTGCTGCTGAACGCTGGCAATCGCGCGGGCTAAGAGCACTGGTCTCTCAAAGGTGCGCATAATGACAGCCACCCGTGCGGAGGGCAGCGATGAGGTCATCTCGTAAGTGTAGAACCCAAGCCCTGCCACCGTGGTGGAGCAGTACAAAAACTCAATCTGACAGTGCGTTTATTGCGTTGCAAGGCTGGCACGAAACTCACCATCAGCGATTAGCGCGGCGATATGGGGTGAAGGCTCGTTGAGTCGCTCGAGCGTCACCCCGCCAATCTGTCCGGTAAAGCCAAACACATGTGGGTAGTGCCCAACCGGTGAACCAGTGTCCATACCGATATCAAATGATTCACCACTCATCGAGAACACTAATGGGACAGATTTCTCTACTCGCGTGTGCGCAACAGCAATGTCATCAACCAACAAGACCGCGTGACCACCAGCGCCAAAGCCTCCGTCGTACACATAGTCAACAACTATTTCGTGGTGCCCGTGGGTCAGTGGTTTTGCTGCTCTCGCCACATAATGCTCGTGACCTAGCCAGTTGTAGTGATACACGGCATGGCCATCACTGTCCACATATAACGACCATCCGGCCATGTTTCCGCCTTGACACGCAATCACGCCTTGCACGCCTGCGCTTGGTACATCAACCACTGCCGTAATACGAAAAGAGCAATTCTTCAGATTCACGACAGATCTTTCAGGCATACGCACATGGTCAGTTGTGTATGTAAATTTCTTGCGGCCTCCCAAACTTTCTGGCGGGACCATTGCCAGACCAAATGATGATCCTGGTTCGCGCATAGGGTAAATATTGTGACGAACGGCTTGGACATCAAACATGGCTCGTAATTCAAGAAGTTTCTCCGGAAACAGCAAAGCAAGGTCATTGCCTTGAGAGAAATCCTCGCGGATGTTATACAACTCCCACTTCTCTTCTGGTCCATCAAAAGGAAATGTTCCGAAGCGGTTCCATGGCACACGACCGTGGTAACACGATGCAATCCAACCATCGTGATACAACGCACGATTACCAAACATTTCAAAATATTGCGTCGTGCGTGTGCTTACAGCCTTGGCACTTTCAAGGGTGTACAGCATCGACACGCCATCAACGGGCATCTGCTCGATGCCGTTCACATGGGTAGGCATCGCGATTCCGGCAGCAGCCAATATGGTGGGCATGATGTCGACGACATGATGAAACTGATCTCGCAGTCCACCAGTATCAGTGATTTGTGATGGCCACGACATTGCCATTGCATTACGCGTTCCGCCAAAGTGCGATGCAACTTGTTTCATCCACTGGAACGGCGAGTCAAGTGCCCACGCCCAACCAACGTTGTAGTGATTCTCGCACCGCACGGTTCCAAAGTCGTCCATATGATCAAGCAACCACTCAGGGTCTTCTGGAACACCATTTTGAAATGATGGTGCACTCCATGCTCCATGAATCGTGCCTTCGGCGGATGCCCCGTTATCGCCAGTGATGTAGATAAAAAGCGTGTTGTCTCCAACACCCAATGCATCAACAGCATCCAGCAAGCGCCCAACTTGGTCGTCTGTGTGGGCCAAAAAGCCAGCAAATGTTTCCATTAGACGACTCGCAACTGGCTTGTAGCGATCGGGGTAATCGTCCCACGCCGGAATCTCGTCGGGTCGCTCTGTCAGTACCGTCGTATCTGGAATCACGCCTGACTCCAATTGACGCTCATAAACTTCGCGTCGTAACTGATCCCATCCTGAATCAAAGTGGCCTTTAAATTTATCGATCCACTCTTGCCCGACATGATGAGGACAATGCATTGCACCCGTAGCTACATACGTAAAGAAAGGTCGATTTGGATGCGATGCTTTTTGCACATTCATCCATGAGATTGCTTGATCGACGATGTCTTTTGTCATGTGATAGTCATCGCGACCTACATAGGGCAGAATCGGAGTTGTCTGATCAAAAATTGGTGGTTCCCACTGCGATGCCTCGGCGTTGATAATTCCGTAGAAGCGCTCAAATCCCATGCCAGTTGGCCACCTGTCAAATGGCCCCGCCAGAGTTTGCTCCCAGAGGGGTGTGAGATGCCATTTCCCAAAGCACGATGTTGAATATCCGGATTGGCGCAAGATTTCAGCGACCGATGCTGCTTCTTTGGGAATGATGCTGTCGTATCCGGGGAAAACATTTGCTACTTCTGGAATGCCACCCATGTGCACTGTGTGATGATTGCGTCCCGTGAGCAATGATGCTCTAGTTGGGGAACACAGAGCAGTTGTATGAAATTGGTTGTAGCGCAGTCCATTTTTTGCAACGCGATCAAGTGCCGGAGTAGGAACAGGTCCGCCAAAAGTACCGCAAGTTCCAAAACCAACGTCATCAAGCAGTACCAGCACAATATTTGGTGCACCTTTAGGTGCTGTCGTAATCGGTAGTGGACTTAATGTTGAATCGGCAATTGTGCGACCCATAACACCTGCAAATGGTGGAGTCGACTGTGGCAACGACGAGCCACTCAAGATGAGAGACCTGCGTTGTCAATCGCTAAACGAATTCGATCAATCGTCGCGGCGTCACCAGTAAGCACAACTGATCCGTCCGCCACCATTGAAGTCCATGAAGTGGCTCCGCCCATTAGTGCATGCAGAGTTTTCCGCGACATTGTTGCCGTACTCTGGGCACCACTGCCGTCCGTCGGAACAGCAACGCAATTGCGAACATGAAGCCCACATGTTTCATCGTCTATGTGAAATGCTAGATGATGATTAATCCCTTGAGCCTTTGATGGTTCAAGCAAGACCCTTAGCGTGTGGATCAGATCAGTGCTTTTTGTAGATTCCAGCGTGTTGGGCCAAAAATTATGACTATTGAATCTCTCCATTGATGTAGAGCCATCAAGATGTCGTGCTCGCGTAATTGCCCAGTTACGAATATTGGCCGCGGGTGTGCGTTCTGCAATGACGCGCAAACAGGCCGCAAGTAATTCTCGGTCGGTTGTTGTCGCACCCTCTGATCGCACGAGCCATGTGGCCAGTTCGGTCGCCCATCGAATATCATTGTTGGCCAATGCATCTGCCGATTGCTTAGCAACTTCTGAGCGACCGCCAAACCCTTCAATGAGTCTTGCAAATCGCTCGACTGGCTCAAGCGGGAATAATTTGGATTCATCCCCATCAAACCATCCGCGAAGTCCAATAAAAATCTGACGCATGTGATGCTCGATGACTCCGTATCTTTCTGCAGTCAGATAGTCCTCGTCGTATAGGTCGGGAAGCGTCACGCGTGATGCGATCTCGTCCGTAGTCCACCCCTTGTTGATAGCGCGCACGGATTGGTCCCACATAAACTGCAACGAGTCGCGATAGCGAGTGGCTTTTTTGTGAATATTTTCTGCACCGGACAGTGTAGGACCGTGAGTGGCGACCATATATTCAGGTGCCCAATTAATAATATTGTCAACTCCGGGTATCAATACGCGTGGGTCGCGGTATTCCTCTCCACGAATTGCATAGACATTAAAAACAGTTGGCCATACCGAGTTGTGCACGCACGTTGCTATCTCGGGGAAATACATATTGACCGAATCATCACAGTCGCTAGGGGAATGTTTCATCTCAACGCGCAGTCCTGCGATGGTAAGTGATGCGCTTTCTCCGATCGGATGCGTCACAGGCAGATAGCCCGCAGTCACCGTCGTAAAAGCGGGATTACGAAACCAAAACCCAAGGCCAACGTTTACTGCTGCATCTGCACCATGTGCTGGCATTGCGATCGCGAACTGCTCCACGATTCCGCGCACATATGCAGGTGCTATTTCTCCTGCTGAACGTGACTTGTTATATCCGATCTTCTCGTGGCCATAGATCGGCAGTGGCTTGACGTGGTTGCCCTCTTTAAACACGGCCGTGGTGCCCTCGACGTAATGAAAATGGCTGTAGATCACAGCAGCGATTGGCGCATCAGTTATTTCACGTAGGCGGCGCAAGGCCTCAGCCATTTCTTCTTCTGACTCACCCGTATCAATAGCAATGATGCCTTCAGGCGCCTGAATAAAAGTCTGGTTCGATAAACCATTTCCAATCAGACACCACACCCCTGCTCGCACTTCATCAAACTGCGCCTTAATCACGTCACTTTGGGCTAAGTGGTCCTTGTGGACTCTTTGCCCGCCTGGAGTGGTCACCACGTTCTGGTCATGAGTATCAAAACTTCTAGTCATCTAGACATCTTGACACAAGCAGAACCCTCTTACTTAAGCCTTGCCAATCTGTATTACTGTTTGCCCATGGGACTCTTTCGCCGTTTTGTCATTGGCGCAATAGCGATGCCCTGCTTGATTTCAGTACTCACACTCCCCGAGGTTGCCTCAGCGGCCAAAATCGGGGACTCTTGTAAAAAAGCCAAAACCACAACTTCGTACAAAGTGAATGGCAAAAAAGTAGTGCTGGTGTGCACAAGAGTCGGTAAAAAACTTACGTGGATCAAGAAACCTGCACCACGACCAGTAGTCTCATGCGCGACTGGTGGCGCTTGCAGCATCGGAGACGTCAGTCCAAGCGGCGGAATTGTTTTCTATGTCTCCCCCACCGCTATCAATGCAGTCGCCGGAATCAGTGCTGGTGGAATCTATTTAGAAGTTGCCCCCAATGATGTCTCTTCAGATACTGGATGGTGTTCTGACACAACGCATTCAATAACACTTGATGGCAATGCCTTTAGTACTGATCTCGGGGCTGGCGCACGCAACACTCTTATCATGACGACCGGGACTGCTGACTCCATCACGCCAGCGTGCACAACAGGTGCTGGAGTACTTACCGCCAACCTCACCGTTGGAACATTCTCTGATTGGTTCCTGCCTTCCAAAGATGAACTGGGCCTGATCTATGCAAATCTAAAAAAACATTCTCCATCTCTTGGTGGACTAGCTGATTCTGCATATTGGAGCTCAAGTGAAGTGGGCGCCGTCTGCAAGGTCGGCCGCATGTGTAGCAACTTTGTCTGGGCTCAACGCTTTAGCGATGGCGGACAAGGTGAAACTGGCAAGGGAACCCGCAGTAAGTTCCGCACTGCCGGAAACGCTGTGCGCGCAATTCGCGCATTTGGCTAAACCACGACGACGATAAAAAATATGGTGG
>SHUT01000048.1 GCA_009691255.1 Ilumatobacteraceae bacterium | reverse complement strand
GTAGACGAACTTAAGGTTTCTTTGGGCGCCCAACACTGCCATTGGGATGACAAGGGTGCATTTACTGGAGAGGTCAGTCCATTATTTCTGAACAAGCTCAATGTGCAATACGTGATTTGTGGACACAGTGAGAGACGTGAGATCTTTGGTGAGACCGACGAAGATGTTGCAAAAAAAATCACCGCAATCCAGAAAAATCGGATGACACCGATCGTCTGCGTGGGAGAGACACTTGCCGAACGAGAAGCCGGTCAAACAACCCAAAAAGTCATGAGCCAAGTTCGCTCAGCGCTCGCTGGTCGATCGGCCGAACAAGTAGCAGCGATGGTCATTGCCTACGAACCGATTTGGGCTATTGGCACCGGTCGTACCGCTACTTCGTCTGATGCGCAGGCAGTAATTGGGGCAATACGCGCCCAGGTCCATGAGATCAGCGGGCCAAAGGCTTCCGAGGCGGTGCGCTTGCAATATGGGGGCAGCGTCAAGGCAGCTAACATCGCCGAACTGATGGCTCAGCCCGACATTGACGGGGCATTAGTGGGTGGTGCAAGCCTTGACCCAGCCGAATTTGCTCGAATCGTGCAATTTAGGCTTCACCGCTCGTAGTAGCCAGTTATCCCAAACACTCCCTTCTAAGAACGCCTCTAATGATGTTACTCTTGACTCATTCGTGGGGGCGACTTGCCTCTGCATCAATGGGGGAACCCACCTAATTCGACGGGGAGGTCGATAGTGAAGAAAACCAACAAACTCAGCCTGCTGGCTGCCGGTTTCGCAACGTTGTCACTTGTAGTGGCAGCATGCGGCGGTAGTTCATCGGGTGATACTGCAGCACCTGCTGCAGACGCAGTGTCATATCCAGGTATCGAAGATTGTGCGGACGTGTCATACGACTACACCGCACCAGCTGCGGCTGGCAATGGCATGAAGATTACTTATGACATTGCTCCTGAAGCAGTGTGGGAAGACGGTTCACCAATCACTGTTGCTGACTTTAAAGCAACATTTGATGCGGCAATGAACACACCTGGTTCAATCTCGACTTCTGGTTACGACCAGATCTCGTCTGTTGATGCAGGCACGAGTGACAAACAAGTTGTCGTTACGTTGAAGACTGTCTACGCCCCATACCGAGGACTTTTCGGTGATCTCATTAAGGCGTCGTCTGTCAAGAACACATCTGACATATCGGGTGACTTTGCTGATTTCAACGGCACCTCAAACCGTCCATACAAAATGGATTCGTTTAGCAAGGATCAAATCATCCTCGTTCCAAACGAAAAGTATTGGGGTACCGATACGGCTGTGACACCAAAGATTGTCATGGTTCCAAAAGCTGACAGCGATACAGAAATTGCGGCAATCAAGGCCGGCGAAGTCGACTTCGTTTTCCCACAGTATTTCGGTGGACTCGCTGACGCGATGAAACAAGACAACATTGCCACGTCTGTGCAATACGGTGGAGACTACGAAGCGTTCTACTTCCAAATGAAGTGTGGACCTTTCGCCAACCCAACATTCCGTACAGCATTCTCGATGTCAATTGATCGTGAAGCATTGTTTCAGCAGATCTACATCCCAATTTCCGATAGCGCAACGCTTCTTCAGTGTGGTCCGATTGCTCCTGGACCATATTGCAACGGCGACGAGTTTGCCGGAAGTTTCGATGCTGAAGGTGCTGCAAAGCTTCTCGAAGATGCCGGCTGGGCAAAAGATGCCAATGGCTTCTGGGCTGAACCGGGCAAGACTGCTCCAAAGATCCGTTGGATCATCAACACGGGCAACACCCGTCGCGAGAGCACACAGGCCTATTTGATTCCGTTGCTACAAGCAGCAGGTTTCGATGTGCGTGCAGATAACTGCGATGCAGCCTGTTACTTCCAGAAGCGTTTGCCAGCACTCGACTACGACATGGCGATGTACATCTCGACTGCACCACCGGACCCTGCTTACCTCACGAGTTCTTTCGTGTGTGACTTGATCCCAACCACAGCCAATGAGAACATCGGTCAAAACGGTACGGGCTGGTGCAACGCTGAAGCTTCAGATTTGCTGCACAATGCAGACATTGAAGTTGATCCAGCTGTTCGTGCTGACATGATTAAGTCGGCACTGAAGTTGATGGCTGCAGATCATATTCTGTTGCCATTGTTCCAATTTCCTAAGGCTGGCTTCTGGCGCACCGACAAGGTGGGCGGACCAATCGAAGGCGATTTGAACAACTACCGAGGATTTGCTATGAACTTCCACCAGTGGACAGATGTTGATGGCGATGGACAAATCGTTATTGGCGCTGAGCAGTGGCCAGAGTGCTTGAACCCAGTCACGGAGTGTGCAAACTCTTCATGGATGGTGTGGCTCACTGTCTTCTCAATCCAGCAAGGTGCTTTTACAACGACCAACGATGGTCAATATGTACTCACCAATTTGCTCGCTGGCGAACCAGTAGTAGAGGTGCTTTAGTACTAGTAAATAGTTGATAAGCGCATGTATGGTGCGCAGACCAGGTCGGTTAGATTTGGTCTGCGCACCTTTTGCGTTACGACAACGTCGCGTTTCTGAATTGAATAAGGGGTATCAATTTGTTGAGGTTTACCATGAGAAGGTTGGCGTGGGCCGTGCCCACTCTGCTCCTAGTTACTTTCCTTGTGTATATCGCACTCCGTTTGGGCACAGATCCGCTGCAGAGTTATCTGCGCACTAATCCCCGCGCCTCAAAAGAAAAGATTGAGCAATACAAATCTGTTAATGGGCTGTCTTCAAATTATGTGCTCGGGTATTTTCATTGGCTCAAAAACTTTGTGACATTTAATTGGCCAAGAAGTATCAAGGGAAGTCGTGAAGTGTGGCCAGAACTCAAGGACGCAATGGCCAACACGATTCGCTTGGGTACGTTTGCCACAGTAGTTGGCGTGTCGATCGGATTATTCGTGGGCATGTTCGCGGCACTGAAGCCAGGTAGCAGGCGAGACGTCGCCGTCAACACCGGTGCGTTTCTCGGAGTCTCTATACCTCCTTACATCACTGCCGTATTGTTTCAGTTAGTTTTTGCCGTGTACTGGTCGCGCTGGTTTGGGAAGACTCTGTTTCCTACGTCTGGTGTATATCCACCAGGACATACTGGTTTTAATCTCGTGTTAATGCTCAAGCACATGGCATTACCAATGATGGTTGTAGCGATTCAGGTGATTGCGACGTATAGCCGGTACATGCGCTCGTCGTTGTTAGATGTCATGAATTCTGATTTCATGCGCACTGCCCGCTCCAAAGGTATTAGCGAGCGACAGGTCCTATTAAAACACGGTGTGCGCAATGCACTTATTCCTGTGGTCACGATTGCCGCTCTCGACATCGGCTCAATCATCGGTGGTCTGATCATCTCTGAAAATATTTTTGCATACCCTGGCATGGGTCTGTACTTTCTAGATTCATTTACCAATGGCGATTTTCCTTTGCTCATGCCATGGATGGTGTTGGTTGTCGCATCTACATTGATGTTTAACTTGGTTGCCGATGTGTCATATGCATTTTTGGATCCAAGGATTCGTCTTGACTGAGTTTGCAACGATTTCACCTAAGCGCATGGCAATGCGCCGCTTTTTGTCGCACAAGGCCGCAGTCGGCAGTTGTGTGTTGCTTGCCATTATGGTTGGGGCCGTAATACTTGCTCCAATCAGTGCACGGTATGGGGTCAACGAATCTGTGCGAAAGCCACCCAACACCTTTTTGCCTCCTCAAAAATTGGCATGGTTTGGCACCGACGACATCGGTCGTGACTTGTACAGCCGTTTGATTTATGGCATTCGTGTTTCTCTGATTATTGGGTTGTTCACAGCCGTAATCTCTACGGTCATTGGTTGTGTAGTCGGTGCAGTCGCTGGTTTTCGTGGCGGGCGATTTGACGACGTCGTGATGCGCGTGACGGACCTATTTTTGGCGTTTCCATTCTTGGTAGCGCTGTTGGTGATTCGAAACACGTTGGGTTCTATTGGTTGGCTCACCGCAATAATCGGCGACAAATCATCAGTTCGTTTTATTGTTTTTTTACTTTCTTTCTTTGGCTGGATGGGTGTTGCACGTATCGTGCGCGGTCAAGTGTTAGCCCTGAAGGAACGCGAATTTATTGAGGCCGCTCGTGCCGTTGGCGCAACACGTCGCTACATCGTTCGCCGACATCTTTTGCCAAATTCGATTGGCCCAATCATGGTCGCTCTGTCATTTGCTGTAGTTGGAGCAATCACTGCGGAGTCGACACTGGCCTTTTTTGGTTATGGTCCGCAAGCTGGCGACGGAGCAACTTCATTAGGGATCTTGGTCGGTGCCGCCAAGGGTGCTGTGCAAACTGGTTATTGGTGGATAGCCGTGTTCCCATGTTTCGCCTTGGTCTTGATCTCACTTGCCATCAACTTCATCGGTGATGCGTTGCGTGATGCAACCGACCCACGCTTGGACAGGGGAGAATGATGAGCGAGTTAGTTCTGTCCATTCGTGATTTGCGTGTCACCTTCGATACTCCATTGGGCCCGCTCGAAGCAGTGCGTGGTGTTGACCTTGACGTGCGTGCGGGTGAAATGGTGGGCGTGGTGGGCGAGAGTGGTTCGGGCAAGTCGGTGACGTTTCTCGCTGCGATGGGCTTGTTGCCGCATCAGGCCAAAGTCAGTGGCTCGGTGATGATCAACGGCCAAGAGATGTTAGGTGCTTCAAACAAAGTATTGCGCAACATGCGTGGTGGCCTGATGTCGATGATCTTTCAAGACCCATTGTCAGCGCTTAACCCAGTGCATCGCATTGGTGATCAGATTGTTGAAATGTTGAAAGCACACCAACCAAAGATGAGTGACAAGGATGCGGCGAAGCGTGCGGTTGAATTGCTGGACATCGTTGGTATTCCCCAGGCAGCAGAAAGAGCACATCAATATCCGCACGAGTTCTCCGGTGGCATGCGCCAACGAGTTGTGATTGCAATTGCGATTGCCAACAACCCAAAGGTTCTTATTGCCGACGAACCTACAACGGCTTTGGATGTGACAGTTCAAGCGCAAATTCTCGAGGTTATTGAGCGTGTTCAGAAGTCTTTTGGAACTGCTGTTGTACTCATCACGCATGACTTGGGCGTTATCGCACGAGTTGCTGACAGAGTCAACGTGATGTATGCGGGACGCAATGTGGAAAAGGGTGGTGTCGAAGCATTGTTCGATCACCCAAGCCACCCGTATACGCGAGGACTGCTTGCATCGCTGCCTCATGAAGGTATTGAGCGTCTAACTCCCATCACAGGCTTCCCTCCCAATATGTTGATGCCGCCACCGGGTTGTGGTTTTGCGCCTCGCTGCTCTCATGCCTCTGATGCCTGTCTTGTTTCGTTGCCACCGTTACAAACTTTTGGCGATCTTGAAACAGCGTGTATTCGTGCCGAAGAACTTGTCGTGAAGGCAGGTTTGTCGTGAATCAGCCTCTCTTGCAGGTAGAGAATCTCGTTAAGAACTTTGAGTTGCGCGCCAATAGCGGAATACGCAAAACAAAACGCATTGTGCAGGCGGTGTCTGACGTTTCTTTTTCTCTCGACAAAGGTCAGACGCTAGGAATTGTCGGCGAGTCTGGTTCTGGCAAGACAACTGTTGGGCGTTGCATTTTGCAGTTGCTTGACATCACATCCGGAACAATCTCGTTTGAAGGTAAAAACCTCGGTGGATTGAGCTTCGAAGAAATGCGACAAATACGTCGCAAGATGCAAATCGTGTTCCAGGATCCGTTTGCATCGCTCGATCCCAAGATGACTGTTGGTTCTTCAATTGCCGAACCCCTTGTGGTTCAAGGCGTTGCAGGTAATCACGAAGAGAAAGTTGCAAGCCTGCTTGAGTTGGTTGGTTTAGCAGTCGACCACGCAAAAAGATTCCCCCATGAATTTTCGGGTGGCCAACGCCAGCGTGTTGGTATTGCGCGTGCTTTGGCTCTCGACCCCGCATTGATTGTGTTGGACGAGCCAGTATCGGCACTCGATGTGAGCATCCAGGCTGGTGTAGTCAATTTGTTTGGCGATCTGCAGAAGCGACTTGGAATGTCGTATGTATTTATTGCCCACGACTTGTCAGTAGTTCGTCATATCGCTGATCGAGTTGCAGTGATGTATCTCGGGAAGATTGTAGAGATAGGCGACAAGAAGTCAATTTACGAACACCCAACGCATCCGTATACGAAGGCATTGCTTTCTGCAGTTCCCGTTCCAAATCCAACTACCGAACGATCGCGTTCACGAATCATGTTGGAGGGAGATGTTCCTTCACCGGTCAATCCACCTTCTGGGTGTCGTTTTAGAACGCGTTGTTGGAAGGCCACTGAATTGTGCGCAAGTTCCGAGCCACAATTGGTTGTGCGCCCGACAGGACAACTATCGGCCTGCCATTTTCCAGAGTAATAACGGTAGGATTTAGCCCGTGAGAGAGTTCATCAAAGTCATCACCATCGTTGTCAACGTGGTTTCCATGCTCGCCATGATCGTTGGAGTGTTGCTCCATAGCGGTCGCGGCGGCGGGCTCAGCGACATGTTTGGTGGTGGTGGTTCTGCTGCATTAGGTAGTGCCGCAGCAGAGCGCAATCTCAACCGCATCACCACAGTGTTCGCACTCGTGTGGGTGTTTACGGTTGTGGCATTGGGTTTACTTCTCGCATAAAGGATTTCAAGAAATACCACGTCGGAGTGGCGAAATGGCAGACGCACCAGCTTGAGGGGCTGGCGCTCGAAAGGGCGTAGGGGTTCAAGTCCCCTCTTCGACACAAGAGTTTGGACGCAGGGTCGAGTGGGTAATCACCTACGATATTCAGATAGTTACGCTCTACACACCTAGCGAGATCGCAGCAATTCAGAAGCGCACCTTGCGCGTCTTGGTCGTGAGCCAGATTGCAGGCTCTGCAGCACTTGCCGCTGCGGTCACAGTTGGCGCATTCGTCATTCAAGACATCCTTGGACAAACAACTGCATGGGGTGGTATCGCTTCGGCAACAGTGACGATGGGTACTGCATTTATGTCGCAGATGCTTGCACGGTTGATGAATGTGCGTGGCAGACGTAGTGGTCTGCAGGCCGGTTATTTGCTGGCAATTTTCGGAGGCTTTATCGCTGGCTATGGCGCTGAGACGAAGACGCTGTGGATATTTCTGTTCGGGTTGTTCGTTTTTGGCAATGGCCAAGCGTCAAATTTGCTCTCGCGCTATGCCGCCGCCGATTTGGCTACTCCGGATGAGCGCGGTCGAGCGATGAGTCGAATTCTGTTTGCCTCAACATTTGGTGCTGTGTTTGGTCCATTGCTGATAAAGCCAGCAGAACAAGCGGGTGTGCATTGGTTTGGTTGGGGCCAGTACACCGGTCCATGGATTTTTGCTGGTGTTTTTTTTCTTACTTCGCTCATCAACACAACACTTCGTTTGCGTCCTGATCCGCTTGAGGTTGCAGGCAGACTGAATCGTCAAGCCGAGGCTGGGGCACCCACGCGGCTTTTTTCGGACGCGGTCAAGGCCATCCGAATGTCTGGCGATGCACAGATTGCGGTCATTGCAATGGTGATCTCGCAAATGGCGATGGTAGCGGTGATGACGATGACACCAGTGCACCTGAGACTGCACGATCACGAGACGGTGAGTGCCTACATAATTTCGTTGCATATCGCTGGCATGTACGCGTTTAGTCCACTCGTTGGAAGATTTGCGGATAAACGTGGTCGGTTGACAACGATTCAGGTGGGAGCTTTGGTGTTGATGGGTGCAACGGTGCTGTCTTCGCTCGCCGGTGATTCACCAGTTCTGTTATTTCCTGCATTGTGGATGCTCGGCGTTGGCTGGAGTTTTGGATTGATCGGTGGATCAAGCCTGCTTGTGGATTCCATTGATCAGCAGATTCGAGTACGGGTGCAAGGTGCAGCAGATTTGATGATGAGTTTCTGTGGTGGCCTCGCTGGTTTCTCGAGCGGGTTTATTCGGAAAGCAGTGGGTTATCACGTTTTGTCTAATGTTGGAACCGTGCTTGCTGGAATATTGTTAGTAGTTGTGATGTGGAAAAAATCTCATAAGTCAGTGGAAACGGTCAACGCATGACCACGTGGAAGAACTGGGCGGGTAATCAGCGCGCAAACCCCTTAAAGGTTCACGAACCAGAGTGCGAGTCAGACATCGTTGCGGTCGTTGGTTATGCAACCGCTTTGCAGCAACGGGTAAAGGTTGTCGGTTCGGGACACAGTTTCACTGCGATCGCTGTGGCTCCAGATCACCTGGTCAAGATGACTCGCTACAACAAGGTTGTCTCAATTGATGCAGAAAAGATGGAAGTAACTGTCGAGTCGGGGATAGTGATTAGTGACCTCAATAAGTACCTCGACAAAGCAGGATTTGCGATGCCGAACCTTGGTGACGTGACATATCAAACTATTTCGGGAGCATTGTCAACATCAACTCATGGAACTGGTGCTTTGCGAACCGGACTCGCAGCACAGATCACTGCACTTCGACTCGTTGTCGCAAGTGGCGAGGTGTTGAGTTGCAGCCCGACTGAAAACTCAGAAGTGTTTCACTGTGGCAGAGTTGGTCTTGGTGCACTCGGAGTTTTGAGCACGATCACTCTGCGAATTGTGCCTGCGTTTCGTTTGCAGGCAGTAGAAGAGCCAATGCGCGTTGATGCCTTGCTCGCAGACATCGAACGGCATATTGCGGACAATGACTTTTTTGAGTTTTACTGGATTCCGCATACGGGTTGGGCTCTCACCAAACGAAATAATGTGACTCAACTACCTGCCGATCCGCCTGCGCGTTTCAAGACTTGGTTCAACAAGATGTTTATGGAGAACATTGCGTTTGGCGCAATTTGCTACGTGGGCAGATTGTTCCCACGTCTCATTCCTCGTCTGTCAAAGGCTCTGCCAAGCACTGGCAGGACGGAATATGTCAATGCAAGCCATCAAATATTTGCGAGTAAGCGCATTGTGCGTTTTTATGAAATGGAGTATTCAATTCGGCGAGATGCAGTAGTTGAGGCACTCAACCGTGTGCGCAAAATGGTGGACGAAAAGGGGTTCTTGCTCAACTTTCCTGTAGAAGTTCGCTTCACTGCTGGCGACGATATTCCACTCTCAACTGGAAGTGGCAGAGACAATGCGTACATTGCGGTACACGTGTTTCAGGGTATGAAGTATGAGCCGTATTTCCGAGAAGTTGAAGCGATCATGAGCGATTATGACGGTCGACCTCATTGGGGAAAGATTCATTTCAAGTCAGCAGTTGAGCTCGAGCGCCTGTATCCTGAATGGAAGCGTTATATCGAAGTTCGGAACCGTCTCGATCCCGAGGGTGTGTTCACAAACGACTATTTGCGTCGTGTGTTGGGTCGCTAGTTCGCCTCAACCGTAATTAAACCCCCTAGGTATTTGAGGAGAATTTCATGACTAAGAGCTGGACCGCGCTCGGCGTACCCGAGAGAATCGTTGCAGGACTACTAAAACGTGGTATCGCAGAGCCATTTCCTGTGCAGGCTGCAACAATCCCAGAATCATTGATGGGCCTAGACATTTGTGGCAAAGCGCCAACTGGATCGGGCAAGACGCTCGCCTTTGGTATTGCGTTGGCTGTAAAGGTTGTCAAGTCCAAGCCTGGCCGACCACACGGTTTGGTGCTCGTGCCAACACGTGAGCTTGCTGCTCAGGTAGCAAAAGAAGTCGCGATGTTGTGTGCAGGTGGCGGCATCACTGTTGCCGCTGTTTACGGTGGTGCTGGTTATGGCCCACAAGTGAAGGCTGCTCGTGCCGCAAGTATCGTCGTTGCAACACCAGGTCGTTTGGAAGACCTGATGAAGCGTCGCGATCTCGACTTGGGTGCAGTAGCAATCGTCGTGATCGATGAAGCAGACCGCATGGCCGACATGGGTTTTATGCCAGCAGTAAAACGCATCATGCGCACCATCCCTGGTGGGCGTCAGACACTGTTGTTCTCAGCAACTCTCGATGGTGATGTCGACAACCTGATTCGTGAATTTCAACGCGATCCCAAAAAGCATCAAGTTGCTGCTGCTGAAAATGGTGGTGAGACCGAGCATTTGTTTTGGAATGTCAACCGTGACGAGCGCACTCGTATGGTCTCCGAAATTGCCAATCATTACGAACGCGCCATCGTCTTTTGCCGCACCAAGCATGGTTCAGACCGCTTGGCGGGCAACCTCGAGTCCTTGGGCGTCGAGACATGTGTTATTCACGGCAATCGCAGCCAGGCCCAGCGCGAGCGCGCTCTCGAGCAGTTTCGACGTGGCAAAGCAACGGTGATGGTTGCCACCGATGTCGCTGCTCGTGGTATTCACATCGATGCCGTGCCAGTCGTTGTTCACTTCGACTTGCCAGAAGATCCGAAAGACTACATTCACCGTTCGGGCCGTACTGGTCGCGCTGGCGAAAAAGGTGTAGTCATTTCGTTTGTTGACAAATCAATTCGCAGGTCGACAACACAGTTGACAAAGAACATGCCGTTCGATGTTGTATTCGTTGATCCTCAATTCGTCGACACATCAGTGCCAGCACAGTCTCCACGACCGGGCTCCATTGGTACGGTGCACACACTTGCGCTCATCGGCGCTGGCCCTCAACCCGAGTAGGTCACAAGCAAATATCTTGCGGACGTACGGGCACTCTGCTGAGTGCCTTACCCGTTGCCGCGCGAATTGCCGCAACGATTGCCGGTGTAACTGAAATGCATGGTGGTTCGCCTATACCTTTGGCGCCGAGTGGCGCCTGAGGTTCTGGCTCTTCGATCATGATCGCTACGACGCTTGGAGCATCAAGCGCTGTAGGCAAGAGATAGTCGGTGAAGCTTGGGTTTTTCACTCGGCCGTTGTCCATGATGATTTCTTCCATCACCGCAAGACCGAGACCCTGAGCAATGCCACCCTCGATCTGACCAATTGCCGAGAGGGGATTGAGTACCCGACCAACGTCTTGCGCAGTGGCGATTTGCACCACCTTGACGAGGCCGAGCTC
>SHUT01000047.1 GCA_009691255.1 Ilumatobacteraceae bacterium | reverse complement strand
TGGCGTTTGGCAATGGTTCTACCGCTTGACAAACCTGATGGCGCAATCGAGCGCGGACGCAGCATTGACCAACTACAGCATCATCTATTTTTTCCGACAGAACTTTCTTTACAGCATTTCGTAATTAAGTATGAATGGCTCGCTCGATCAACAAATATCTACTATGCCATCGCTCATGTGCCTGCCACAATAATTTTTCTTGTGTGGCTATTCGTTCGACACCGTCGCGAGTATTCGTTGTGGCGAAATTGTTTAGCCATGTTGACTGCTGCCTGCCTTGTTATTCGCTTCGCCCGCGTGGCTCCACCACGATTTTTTCCGGAACTCGGATACATCGACTTGGCGACTAGATACGGATTATCCGTGTACGGACCAGTCGGAACAGGCGTGTCCGATCAATTTGCGGCAATGCCTTCCATTCACGTCGGATGGGCCGCCATCGTGTCGTTTGGTGTCTTTGCCGCCACAACTAGTCGCTGGCGGTGGTTGTTCTCGTCGCACCTAGTTCTAACAATGTTGGCAGTTTCTGCCACGGGCAATCATTGGTGGCTCGATGGAATCGCAGCCATTGCCCTACTTGGTGTTGCTGTAATTATCGATCGGAGCGTTCGAAACAAATTCAACGCGCGCACCCGTAGCGTGTGGTTGTGACTACGTACACCGATATCGATGCTGGCGACACGGTGTGGCGATTCGATACAGACTTTTTACAATCACGTTGGACCTGCATTTGGGGACGCGGATGCAAAGGAATAGAGAGTGAAGTAAATACAGAGAACGGCAGAGGATGTTGTTCACTCGGAGCAGAACTTGACGGTATTGATGAAGCACTGAACCTCTCTGCGGCTGCGGCGATGACACCACAACATTTATTTGAGCATCATGCCGAGGCTGCTCTACACGGAGTCTTTGCGGACGACTCCAAAACTGCGACACGCGTTGTAGACGGCGCTTGTATTTTTTTGAATCGACCTGGATTCGCTGGTGGTGCTGGCTGTTCGCTACAACTAGCCGCCGCGTATTTTGATGAGCCTATTGCTCAGTGGAAGCCGTCCGTGTGCTGGCAATTACCCGTCAAGGTGGACTGGGAAATGGGCGACGACGATGTCGAGGTTGCCACCGTGCGCGGATGGACACGCCAGGACTGGGGTGATCACGGTTCTAAAATGGCGTGGTGCTGTACCGAAAGTGCAGATGCCTATATCGGTGAAGAACCAGTAGTTGACAGCCTTCGTCAAGAACTCACTCACATTGTTGGGCAAGCCGTTTATGTTCGCCTCAAAAACTCGCTCGCGCAGTCATCCTGAATCAATTGCCTTCACTTTCTTGCGTCGTCGTTAGAACGCCATCTTCAGATACTCTGAATAAATGAACGCCGACCAAATACCCGTGGCATTTACTCCTCCTGGTGGATACGGTGCAACGTTTCCGCCACTCATCCTTGCTGGATGTATAGAACCACTTGTCAGTGGAGCGCCAGACTTGCGCGGAATCTGGAAAACACTGAGTGCCACTCGCGGAGGCGAGCCAGTTTTGGCAGATGATCGTCTTATGTCTTATACAGAACGCATCGAGCAGTGCGGTAATCGCATTGTTGATTGCGGTGGTGGCACTATCGCTGACTCGCGTGCCGACGGCACCGAACAAAACGGCGTACATGATGTGTCTGCCTTTGACTACACCACCCCTATCCACGTAACTGCTAGTTATGAAGACGGTGTGTTCGTACTTCGGCCTGTGGGTATGCCCGGCATTGAAGTAACTCGCAGACTCGATGCAGATGGCCACATGATCTGGACACGCCCAGACATGGGGGGTATTCAAGTTGTACTGCAGCGCGTCAGTGAACCTGTATAAACACCACTAATGAGTGACTCTATTAATACAGACCTAGCGACAGATACGTCGCTCAACGAAGCGCTTGATCGCGCCAATGAGTGGTACAACAACAATTGGTCATCAGATCTGGTGCTCAGCGATTGGTGGCAAAAACTCGGAACATCTGGTTGGGCGTTTCCGGCGTGGCCCCATAAATATGGTGGACAAGGCTTGCCTTCTTCTATTGCGAGGCGCGTTGTTGCTGACCGAATGCAACGTGAGGTATTTGGACCACGAACTGGCATTGCAACTTTTTTGGCGGCGCCAACAATCATGACCCACGGGACCCACGAACAAAAGGAACGTTTCTTGCCAGGCATCGTGACGGGTCGTGATGTCTGGTGTCAACTTTTCAGCGAGCCTGGAGCAGGATCAGATTTATCGTCACTACAAACGCGCGCTGTGCGAGACGGTGATGAATGGATAATTACAGGACAAAAAGTTTGGACCTCTGGTGCCCACTTCGCAAAATACGGAATTTTGATCGCTCGCACAGACCCTGATGTGCCAAAGCACAAAGGACTAACGTACTTTTTGATTGACATGCAACAACCCGGAATCGATGTACGACCACTGCGCGAGATGACCGGAGAATCAGCCTTTAATGAAGTCTTTTTAACCGAGGCTCGCGTACATGATGACAATCGCCTCGGAGACCTCGGACAGGGATGGGCAGTAGCAATGACAACGCTCTCCCACGAGCGCGACTCCAATAACCCCGGAGTTGGTGGTGGTGGTGGCACATTATTCAGCAATCCCGACGTGACCACGACGGTTGAGCATTTTCGAAGCATTCAACACACCGAGGTAGATGCATTTTCCTTTGCGACAAGCGGTGGCATCACCGATGTACTCAACGATCTTGTAAAAGAATTTAAATGTGGCAACGACCCCGTTATTCGTCAGAGACTGATGAAACTTCATTCCATGCGTGAGACACAAAAATGGACAGCACAAAGGGCAAAAGCCAACGCCCGCGCCGGAGCAACACCAGGGCCTGAGACATCTACCCTTAAGTTGCAATCGAGTCTTACTGGTCGTGTTGTGCGTGATTTAGGTTTTGACATCATCGGTGCATACGGAATGTTGCTGGGCAAAGACGCGCCAGCACACGGCTTGTTTCATAAGTTTGCCCTGTTTGTGCAAGCAACATCAATTGCAGGAGGCTCAGACGAAGTCCAGCGCAATATCATTGGCGAACGAGCACTTGGATTGCCAAAAGAACCCGATGACTCGCGAGACAAACCTTTTCGTGAATTGCGTGTTGGAACTCAAAAGACACAGTCCTAGTTACTTCTCATGACTGCGCAAACTCTTGTTTGAGCAAAAATTATTTCGTCATTAACTCAATGAAAAGCCAATCGCCACCGACAAGCTCAAGACTCTCTAATTGCTTGGCTCCGGTGTAAGCCAACAACGACCAGCGATATGGAAAAAAATGCACATGGGGATTAAAAGTCACGTTGTAAGGACGTTGACGCGGAACAACTACCACAAGTTTTCCTGAACACACGCGGCGCAGTTCGGCCAACGCTCGCTGAAAATCTGGCACGTGTTCAAGCGTATGAGTGCATACCACCGTCGGAAAAGAATTATCAGAAAACGGAAGCGACATGATGTCAGATTCAACAGCAGAGAAACCGGAGTGTGTTAGCGAGACATACGATCCATACAAAGAAAAATCTGTTGCCACGACTGGGAACTTTTTACTAATCTGCTGGGCCAGCCAACCATGGCCACAACCCACCTCCAGCACCGGACCATCAGTAATAGAGTCCAACACCCCTTGCGCTGACTTGGGGGAAAGATCGGTCACTCCTTGATGAACGAACAACGTTGTTTCTTCGTAAAACAGCCGTAGCTCTGCGTCTGACATTTCAAAGGCATGTTCTTTTAGCTTGTCAATCTGGATTGGTGCATTACGATAAAAAAACCGAGCAGGAGCCCGAAATAACCATGACTCGCGCAAAATCGGCGGAACCCAAAGGTCAATGATCTGATTAATGACCACACTAAATCGGCGAGGGATAATCACGAAAAGGTCGCAGCGTAATTGACGATGCCAAAAACTCTACACCGTAAGAGCCGTACCTCACGGGGAACACGCCGCTCACTAGGCTCACTGGGATGAAGGATGAGGCACGAATATTTGCTCAGCGAATTGGATGGTTCGTACTTTGTGGTTTCCTGATCCGACTCGCCTACCTGATGTGGCTCCAACACAGTGGCCCGTTCATGATTGGCGATGCAATCGTGTATCACATGGAAGGCAACTCACTTGCCAACGGCCACGGCTGGATAAACGTGATCGTGTATAAACGTTTTGGAATAATCCGTCAAACTGCTGGACATCCACCACTGTATTCCTACTGGCTCGCCTTGTGGTCGTTTCTTGGAATGCGGTCAACACTTTCGCACCAGATTGCTTCGGCATTTTTGGGTTCTGCATCTATCGCTGTTGTCGGATACGTGGCGCGCAAGATGCGCGGAGACGTCGTTGGCCTTATTGCGGCAGCAATCGCAATGTTGCATCCATCTTTTTGGAGCTGGGATGGAATGATCCTGTCTGAAACCTTGGCAATTCTCGCTTCTGCATCACTGCTTTTATTCTTTGTTTCGAGCACGCGATATAAGAGCAACCGCTGGTACATCTTGGGCGGAGTTCTTGCTGGCGTCGCAATTTTATCGCGTGCTGAATTGCTAATGACGCTCGTCTTGCTGACACTTGGAGTTATTATTTTGCAACGCTCGCGCGTTGCCATTATCCGCGCCGCCATCATGGCCGGAGTTGCCATTGTTGTTCTTACGCCGTGGGCCGCGTACAACACAGCACGCTTTGATCGCTTTGTCCCGTTGTCCAATAGCGCTGGCGTCACATTGGCCGCAAGCAACTGTGCAGACGTTGCTGGACAATATGCAGGTCGGTGGTCATATTTCTGTGCAGTCGAAGCAGCAGAGCGCGTAACAAAAAAATGGGCAATCGAGCATCCCGAAGAGATTGCCAACACCTCTGTGTCTCCTGACTGGCGAGCGGATTTCCCGTACGGAAAAATATCAAAAAAAGTCCCGACAGTGCATCAGTATCTTAAAATGAATGAGGCTGTAGTTGATGGACTGCTCCGCCAAGACACCATTAAATGGATCAAGCAACATCCGCGCTATTTCATCAAGTCGGTAGCGATTCGAGTCGGTCGCGTGACTGGTTTGTACAAACCAACGAACCAAATGCGAAGTGATGTCATTCCAGAAGGACGGCGCAAGCCCGTGGCATTTGCCGCTTGGTATCTTTATTTTGCTCTTTTGCCTTTTGTTGTATTTGGATTCTTTAAAATATTTCGCGAATCAAAACAAAACTTTTTGACTTTGATTGCGCCATTGGCTACATCTCTCTTTGTCGTCGCAACAACTTTTGGAAACACGCGTTATAGGGCTATTGCTGAACCCACTTTGGCCATTACGGCTGCAGTTGGACTACTTTGCTTCAGTCAAGCCTTGTTGCAGCGCTGGAAGACCAAGCATCAGTACGCATCAAAATCAAGCAACTCAAACGAATCAAGACTGATATCTGACGAGTCCTGAGATTCATCAAAAACGTGCAGAACTACTTCGAGCGGAGAAGGCTGCAACCGTTTTGGCAGTGGGACTCCCCTCCCAGCAAGAAGCGGGTTAATACCCCAATGAAAAACTATTGGAGTTTTATGGTGCCGCACCAGTCGCATCGCAACAGATGATCCTTTAACACTGCTGACTCCTTGCATCGCAAACACTTTTAACAAAACAGCAACACGAACTCCCATGACGATGTCAGTTGTGCTCACGGCAATGCAGTCATCAAGAGCGTGCAATGAATACTTCCCACCCGGCATTGACAAGCGCCACTCTAAAAGATCAAGATCCCAGCGTTGTTGGCATCCGTCTCCGTTTCTAAACGAGAGTGTGCTTAGCGCCGAATAAAACGGCTCTGTTGCTAAAAGAGACGGTGCATACCGCGCAGAAGATCCGCTACCAGACCCAAACGCAAACAGCAAACGTGTCGCTAGCGAAGGCAAGTGCTTCCATCCCAATGCTTTGACCATTCGGGGGGCCGATTGCGCATTGGCGATTCCGAGAATGCCAGCGAATCCTTGTTGCTGGGCTTGTTCGTAAGCATCTTGCATAGTGGTTCTAAAAGTTCCAGAGCCACGCGCGCTCGGACTAACAGCCAAATCAACTCCTAGACCCAGCACCACGGTTTCGTTTGCGTAAGACAATTCAAGAGGAATAAGCGCATAATTGCCAATTTGCTTTTCTTGCGCATCAAAACAACGCCCGACTGCCGCCTTGCCCCAGGGGTGTTGTCGATACGACCACGCCAATCGCTCGATCGTAAATCTCTCGGGATGTGGAAAAACTTCTTGCATTAACTCCACAACACCAGCAAGATCTGCGTCAGTTCCGAAACTTTCATTCATCAGATTACGCCGCGTTGCGAGCGGTCATTGAAAAAACATCTAGTCGGGTGGCGCTAGGGGCCAGCAGAGATGCAGCGATCTCGGACAATGATGAACAGTCAAGATCATTAATGATTGCGCCAAGTTGGGGAAACATTCGGCGACGCCCCCGAAAGCAGAGAATCGATGTAACAAAACCGGTCTCGGGGTATCGGCGAAAACGTTCCTCGGTATCAAAGTCCCACGGGTGGCAATATGTCCACATAACAGAATCTTTATCCTGACGTCTTAACGCACCAATCGTAATCACCCGAGGCAACAGACGAATATAAGTACCACCCAAAAACGGAATCGTGAGTGGTCCAATGCGAGTGACGGGGCAAGGCAACTCAAGCAAGCCGGACTCCCAGAGAAATGGTGTCTTTGGCGCACCAGGCAATCCAAATAACGGACTAGCTGCTGGGAGAACGCTGGATGAATACATAAATCCTGCATCTGCGATCAGATCAGGCGCCCACGGCGTGCGGGCGGTCATTGACATGAAAGGCGCACGAAATCCGCTGACTGGTTGTTGTGAAATATTTTGTAAGAGTTCGCGACCCTTCTTTATATCCCGTCCAAAATCGGACGGCGTATGTTTTTCTATTGCTGTGTGTGACCATGAATGCAGGCCAACTTCGTGTCCAGCATCAACGATTGCACGCACAAGCGACGGGTCTGACTCTGCGAGTGTTCCGACCACGAAGGCTGTTCCGACAACACCTCTGTCGTGCAGCCAAGCCAAGACTCGATCAACATTGAGTCGCACCCTGTATTGCTGGTCGTTGCTCGTGCGGATGTCTTCGACATCAATCGTAAACGACATCTTTTGCGGCACGTCAACAGACTACCGATTCATCACTCACACGAGGGTTAATGCATTAGTGGGGCTGGGTAAAGCCAAAACACTCTCGCAATGCGGCGTCGCTCAGTGCCTGCGCAGGGGTACCTTGGGCAACTACGCGTTGCGCCAACAACATCACGATGTCTGCAGATTCAGCATCACCTAATTCGTGTGTGGCCATCACCACGGTTACGCCACGAGAGCGCTCTTGCGAAATCAGGTCCGCAACGGCCTCCCTGCCACTGATATCAAGACCCGCCGTTGGTTCGTCTAGCAACAAGACTTCTGCTTCTCGGGCCAGCACCTGGGCAAGATGCGTTCGTTGTTGTTGTCCGCCAGAGAGATCGCGCAACGGACGAGTACTAAATGCATCTGCTCCGGTTCTTTTCATGACGTCCGTGACGATTGAAGCATCCTGTGGCGTGACTCGTCGGAGTAAGCCGCGATGAGCAAAACGTCCCATCGCCACTATGTCGCGTACGCGCAACGGAAGTGTGTGTGACGACACAGGATGCTGCGGCAAATATGCCACACGTGCTGGTTGGACACCAGGAGCTTCGCCGAGTACATGCACAGAACCAGATTGTGGCGTCAAAAGACCAGCAAGAGTTTTGAGCAAGGTTGATTTACCCGAACCGTTTGTGCCAATCAACACCATCAGCGCCCCTGGCTCCAAGACGAAATCGATGTCAGAAACGATGGGTCTATGTCCGTATCCGACCGCCAACGATGACGCAACCATATTTGCCGACATCAGAGATGTACCTGGGCATGAATGTGTGGTTGCTCATGATCATGGTGAATATCTTTTCGGTGGCTGCGCCAACGTTGCACCTCAACCACAACTGCGCAGAGTGCAAAAATCAACACCGCTACCAAGACGATGCTTGCACCAGCGGCAAGGTCGGCGTGATAACTCAACAAAAGGCCACTGTATGAAGCCACTATTCCGACTCCGGCCGCAGTCAACATCACCGTTGACACACGAGATGCAAACAATGCTCCCGTTGCTGCCGGCGCGATCAACATGCCAATCACAAGCAATGTGCCAACGGTCTGAAAACTGGCAACCACTGTTAGGGCCACCATTCCCAACATCATGTTGTGATACCGGCGCACCGAAAAACCTGAAGTCTGGGTAAGTCCTTCATCAACGGACAACAACAAGAACGGTCGACGACATACCCATGCGATGGCCCCCACTGCCATCAAGGCACCTAATTGCCACCATAAATCGGCGCGACTGACTCCGAGCACTTCTCCAAATAAAATCGTTGTGATGTCTCCAGAAAAAGAATGGGATCGTGAATTAATTATCACTCCGAGTGCGAGCATTCCAACAAACAACAAACCAATTGATGTGTCACTCGACATCCGATAACGGCGCGACACCAAGCCAACGCCGGTCATCATTACTAAAGCCCCCACAGCGGCACCAATGACTCCAGAAACACCAAGCAAGGTTGCTGTTGCAACACCAGGCACAACGCCGTGCGCAAGCGCGTCTCCGACAAAAGCAAGTCCCCTCAGCACCACAAATGTTCCGGCAATAGCGCAGATGCAGGCAACCAAAATGCCGGCCATGAGCGACTGGCGTAAGAACTCATTGTCACTAAAGGGACCGACCAAGAAATCTCCCATACGTCTAGTTCAGCAGATTCACTTCAAAGCATCAGCGATAGATGCAGCCAGACTCGTGATGAGATCTGCGTAGTGACCGTCGATTGGCAATACATGTGTTTGCAGTTCAACTGATTTGACACCGACCTCTTTGGCAATTTGATCGACCACGGCTCGCGGAGTTCCGAGTTCTGTGAAGATTGCCCGCACTTTGGCACTAGTGGCAAGTTTCTTGAGATCGGCTAGTTCCCCAGCCGAAGTCTCTGCCAAAGATGACAAACTTGGAATCACAGCGCCGACGATGTTGCATCCGTATCGTGCCGCAAAATACCCGAGTGAATCGTGGCCCGTTACCAATACGCAGTTCGAGACAGGTGACATGATTGTCATGGCTTGCTCGTTGATGGCAGACATCTTTGATGTCAACTCAGTTGCACGGCTCGCAAGATCAACGCCAAGAACTTTTCCTAATTCCGCCGACAAGTCCGGAATCATTTCAGCCAAGGTGAGCGGATCAAGCCAGAGATGTGGGTCTTTGTTGTCTTTGCCATCAGTTAATTCTGGACCTGCTGCACGCACCGTCACATGTTCTGACGCTGCGAACATTGCAACACCCTTTGCTGCTGCTTGAGCCAATGCATCAACGAGATGTTCTTCGAGATCAAGCCCATTAGAAATTACAAGATCTGCCTTGTTGATCTGCTCAATATCTTTGACCGACGGTTCGAACTCATGGGGATCTTGGCCATTAGCAATGATCACAACAACATCTGCTGCGTTACCGACCAAATCGGTCACCACGTCTCCAAGAATGCTGTATGTCGCCACCACGACTGGCTTCGTTGAACCCTCAGATTTGGTGTTTTGCGAGTCCTGACAGGCGGTCAGAGTGGTCACCAGACCAAGCACGACAAGAGTTCGGACAGGATATTGCCCCAGTTGTTTAGTCATCCCTGCATCATAACAGTAATGAGAACCGTTATCAACTTGGAATACCGCCATATACGCCTCGGCAACTGCTGTGCGAACATGGGAGATGCTTGCTGTGCCGACCGTAGATATTTCTAACCCCACCACCTCGATGCAGACGCTCGACGCGGCGTGTCGCGACCACGGGTTCTTTTTGCTTAGCGGTCACGGTCTTGACGACCTGATCTCTCAAACATGGACCCAAACACGGCGCTTTTTTGACGCTGATCGCTCGGTGCGTACATCAATCATGCGCTCAAAAGAAAACCCACTTGGATATTTCGACCGCGAACTCACGAAACGCAAACGTGACACCAAAGAAGTTCTTGACTTCATTGATCCCACACAAGTACTTCTTGATGCGCGCAATCAGTGGCCTACTGAACTTCCCGGATTTCGTGAAGTCATGGTGGAGTTTTTTGATGCGTTCAGCATCTTGGCGGACCGAACACTCTCTCTGTTGCACGATGCACTGCAACTATCTTCTTCTTCGCGAGCTCTAACATCGTGCGCCCGAACAAGTAGCACAGTGCGCCTTAATCACTACCCCGTTGGTGATCCTGTTCCGATAAATGAACGCGTTGGACTCGCTGACTTAGGAGTAACTGCCCTGGGGTACCACACCGACCCAGGCGTGCTGACATTGCTTCTGCAAGACAACACTGGTGGTCTTCAAACAGAATCACGCGATAACGGCTGGATCGATGTCGCGCCTGTAGATGGCACCATCGTCGTCAACCTTGGAGACATGATGCAAGCCTGGACAAACGATCGCTACCGCGCGGCCGTGCATCGTGTTGTGCCAATGACAACGCAACGCCGATTTAGTATTCCGTATTTCTCGAATCCGCAACGCGATGCAGTCATTGAACCAATCCCTGAACTTTGTACCACTGGTGCGCGCTATCGCCCAATTGAATGGCGCAGGTTTATGGCTGCACGGGCCTACGATAACTTTGAAGATCTCGGAGCAGATGACACCCAAGTAAGCGATTATCAGATAGTGGAGCGCACATGACAGAACTTAAAATTACGCCTCTCTCGGCAGCACTTGGGGCAGTTGTTGAGGGTCTTGATGCCGACAGAATTGGACCAGATGAAGTTGCCTCGCTAACCGAGGCGTGGGACAAGCATCTTGTTTTGTTTTTTCCAAAATTACATCTAAGTTCGCAACAACAAGTATCAATGGCTCGGCACTTTGGTCAAAGAATTGCCGCCACTACTGACTCAGGATCTGACTATCGTGGCGCACCAACTTTGGCTGAGCAAGGTTTTCCTGAACTGCTTGTTCTTGACACGGGTTTAAAGCATGACCCGCGCACAACATCTAATTGGCACACTGA
>SHUT01000046.1 GCA_009691255.1 Ilumatobacteraceae bacterium | reverse complement strand
GCAAGTTCTCGCTGTGCTGTCAACAAAATATCTTCATCGGCCATATCGCGCATTCCAGCCGGTATCTCAAGATTCATCGCATCAAGAGGTGCGCGATACTGCCACACCAACACGACATCTCCATTTGCCGTCACTGCTACGGTGCCTACCGCTCCTGGCGACTCAACAAAGGTGCGCTCAAATAATTCTCCATTGGCACTAGACAAAGTTGTCTTGACAAGCGACCACACCCCCCATGAGTGCAACTCTTTTTTATCGTGCACCCGAAATCCGTGTGACGGCGTTTGGGACGAACTAATGAGCAGCCTCAGTCACGACAGACTGAACTGACGCAACCCCTGAACGCCTGGACCGAAATTCAAGAGCGGTCTCGATTAAACCCCGAAACAATGGATGAGCTCTATCAGGTCTGCTCTTGAACTCAGGATGGGCTTGAGTTCCGACCCAGTACGGATGGTCCTTGAGCTCAATGAATTCAACCAATCGCTTATCGGGCGATGTTCCGCTGCAGATAAAGCCCGCTGCCTCAAATCGCGTTCGATAGTTGTAGTTGAACTCATAGCGATGACGATGCCTTTCACTGACGACATTTTCGCCGTATAACTCAGCAATTTGGGATCCCGGCTGCAGCACGGCGTAATACGCCCCGAGCCTCATGGTTCCGCCTTTGTCAGCAACGTCTCTTTGCTCAAGCATTAGATCGATCACGGGGTCTTTTGTGGCGGCATCAAACTCCGTGCTGTGGGCGCCCGCTAGTCCCAATTTATGACGTGCGAATTCGATTGTCATCACTTGCATCCCCAAGCACAAACCCAAGCACGGCAGTAAGTTTTCGCGGGAATAGGCTGCCGCAGCAATTTTGCCTTCGATGCCGCGCGGTCCAAAGCCACCAGGGATCACCATTCCGTCTAGTTCTGCCAGCCGACCCGAAGCCAGCAGGCCTTCGACGTCTTCTGCTTGGATCCAATCAATTTCAACTCGTGCGCCGTAATGAAACCCAGCGTGTTTGAGGCTTTCCACTACTGACAAGTAGGCATCTTGTAGTTCGACGTATTTTCCGATGAGGCCGATTCGAACTGGTTTTACGGCAGCATCAACACGAGAAACAAGATTCTCCCACGGGGCGAGATCAGCTTCAGCGTCAAGTTTGAGACTCTCACAGACAAAACTATCAAGACCCTCTTCGTGAAGTATCAAAGGCAATTCATAAATATTACGAGCATCTGCTGCATTGATGACGGCGCGTTCTTCCACGTCACACATCAGTGAAATCTTTCGCTTTAAGTTGTCACTCAGTGGGTTTTCGCTGCGACACACGATGACATCTGGTTGCACTCCCCGACTGCGCAATTCAGTCACGCTGTGCTGCGTGGGCTTAGTCTTTTGTTCGCCGCTTGGACCAATAAAGGGCACCAAAGTGACATGTAGATACAGCACATTGTCTCGTCCGACTTCGTTCTTAAACTGGCGAATCGCCTCTAAAAACGGCAGAATCTCGATGTCTCCGACCGTGCCGCCAACTTCGGTGATAACCACATCGACATCTTCAGTCGCAAGGCGGCGAATACGTCGCTTGATCTCATCAGTGACATGCGGGATGACCTGAACAGTTTTTCCTAAATAGTCACCACGACGTTCTGCGGCCAACACTGCTTGATAAATAGATCCAGTAGTGGCATTGGAACTTCGCGTCAGATTCTCGTCAATGAATCTTTCATAGTGTCCCAAATCCAAATCAGTTTCACCGCCATCGTCGGTAACAAAAACTTCTCCGTGTTCGAACGGGTTCATTGTTCCAGGATCAACGTTGATATACGGATCAAGTTTTTGCATCGTGACACGAAGACCACGCATTTTAAGCAAGCGACCAAGAGAAGATGCGGTGAGTCCTTTGCCGAGTGAACTGGCAACGCCACCTGTTACAAAAATGTGCTTTGTCACTTGACTCCCGTCGGATCTACATCGCTAACGGGAGTTCATCTTATCGTCTCTAGGTCTTTGAGCGTGGTTGCTTGGGCGAAGTCTTGATGGTGCCTAGTTGCTCAATCAGGTCAGAGGCGTGCTGGCGTGCGCTCTGGTCTGCTACCCCACCAGACAACATGCGGGCAATCTCTAGGACTCGTTCCTCGGCGGTCAAGGTCTTGGCTGCGCCAAACGTGAGGCCGTCACGGATTTCTTTGGTAACGGCAATCTGATGGTGAGCCGCCGCGCCTACTTGGGGCAAATGCGTGACAGCCAGAACCTGATGGTGACGTCCGAGTTGAGCCAGTGCTGACGCCACAGCAACGGCTGCGGCTCCACCGATGCCGGCATCAACTTCGTCAAACACCAATGAACCCGGCTCTTCGGATAGCACAAGTCGCAACGCCAGCATGGTGCGAGCCAATTCCCCGCCACTAGCCACCTTGGTGAGGGGCAAAAGTGGACTTCCGGGGTTAGCGCTCAACAAAAAGACGACGCCATCCCCTGCGTCAATGTCTTCGTTTGATGATTGCACTTCGACCACCAAAGTTGCGTTGGGCATCGCCAAAGTTTGCAGTTGAGCCTCAACCTGGGCTGCTAATCGAGGAGCGGCCACGCGACGGGCTTTGGCAACTGCCTGAGCACTAGCCGCCAGGTTTGTGATGGCATCAACGCGTTGTTCCAAAAGCCCACGGACGCGCTCGTCATACCCCTCTAGTTCTTGGAGCCGAGTGGACGCCTCAATCCCGTAAGCGATGACGTCTTCTAGGTTGGCGCCATATTTACGCATAAAGTCTCGTAGCAAGTGACGCCGAGCTCCAATCTCGGCGAGTCGTTCTGGATTTTCTTCCGCATTCTCGGCTTGCGCTCGGATATCAGTTGCTAGTTCTTCGGCTTCAACCATTACTTCTGTGAGTCGTTGCACGATTGACTGCAGGGAGGCCTTTGATTGCACTGCCCCTCGTGCACGTCCGAGCAGATCGAGCACGCCCGAGTCTTGCGTTATCTCCGAGTACGCAAGCCACAGCGCTTCTCTGTGCGAGCCTGCATCAGCAAGAACAGTTTCTTCTTGCAAAAGGTCAGACTCTTCGTTTGGCCCGACAATCAGCGCTCCAAGAATCTCTTCTGACTGAAAACGCAACAAGTCAATCTCGCGCGCGCGAGCACGCTCATCGCCTCCGAATGCTGCCAAGGCGGCATCTATTTCGGTTACTCGACTGCGTGAGTCGCGCAAACCAGTTAAATCGATATTGGCAAAACGATCAAGCGCTGCGCGTTGCGTTGGAGCACCAAGCAAACGCTGATGGGCGTGTTGTCCGTGAATATCTACAAGATCGATGCCGGCTTCTGCCAACGATGCAACAGTTGCCATGCGCCCATTGATATACGCCCGACTTCGGCCTTCGACAGGAACGACTCTAGAGAGCACGATTTCTTCTTCAGTACCATTTGCTGTCGTTCTTACGAATCGACCCTCAACGCGTGATTCAGTGGCACCTGCACGCACTACAGACGCGTCAGCGCGACCCCCAACTAGCAAACTGATTGCCTCAACCAGCATTGTTTTGCCGGTACCCGTTTCGCCCGTAAAAACTGAAAACCCTGGCCCAAACGAGACCTGCAAAAATTCGATGACTCCGAGATTTTCGATCTGTAACTCAGTCAGCATTACCTATCCGCCAATCCAAACTTTGAACGTAATATTTGATGAAATCGGTCGTCATTAAAACGAATCAAACGTGCTTGCTCAGGTGCCGCTTGTACCGACACTCGGTCACCCGCCAAAAGTGTGTGCACGGCTACTCCATCAATGGCTATTTCAACAGGTCGCTGACCCATGACTTCGACTACGACTTCCTCTCTGGGGTCTAGCACCAACGATCTATCAAACATCATGTGTGGTGATACAGGGGTCATCAGGAGCGCTTGCAAGCGCGGGGATAAAACAGGACCCCGAGCCGACAATGCGTAAGCAGTTGAGCCTGTTGGCGTGGCAATAATCAGACCGTCTGCGGAATACGTCACAAAATGTGTTCCATCAATATCGACACCCAAGCGCACGGTGTGGCCCGACTGTTTTTTTTCAAACACAACTTCGTTCAGCGCCAACCATGACTGTGTTTTACTGCCATTTTGCACAGAGACTCTAAGCAACATGCGGTCGTCGTAATGAAACGATGAACCCTCGACGCCGTTCAGCCATTGATCTAGGGCAGCGAGCACCGCTTCTGGCTCAACATGAGTGAGATAGCCAAGCAAGCCAACATTGACTCCAATCACCGGCACAAGTGTTCCGCCAAGTGAATGTATTGCTCGCAACATTGTGCCATCACCGCCCACTGACACCAACAGATCTGCATCTCGCCATGAACTGCTCCCGACAACTGGAATGGTTCCGCCTTGATTTATCGCATCAACATCGGCCTCGTCGCAGCAAACACTGCATCCTGCGCTATGCGCCCATGCAGCGATGTCACCAGCCAACCGCACCGCATTTGGCCGTCGATGATGAAACACCACGGCGATCTTGCGCGCCGTCATGACTGTGCTCCAGCATCTGAGATTTTTATCGCATGCATTAAGAACTCCGTGTTTCCATCTGCCCCCTTGAGCGGAGACATAACAGTTCCAAGAACCCTACAACCAGCCTCTTCGCTCGCCTTTGCTACGTCTTGAACTGCCTGCTCGTGCAGGGCGGGGTCTGTAATCACTCCTTTGCCACGCGCCACATCCTGACGCCCCACTTCAAACTGAGGCTTTACCAGAACCAACAGATCCACTTCGTCATACCCAGGTTCTGTCGCTCCTGCCGCAGCGAGTGCGGCGAAGACTTTTGTCAGAGAAATGAATGATAAATCTGCCACTATGAGCGAGCAATCGTAGGGCAAGTCTGTTCGCTTCAAATTGCGAATATTAATTTTGTCATGTTGTTGCACCCGCGGGTCGGCCAGCAGTCGCTCGTGCATCTGATTTCGTCCGAGGTCATAACCTGCAACTCTTCTCGCTCCATTTTGCAACACGCAGTCTGTAAACCCACCAGTTGACGAACCGACATCAAGCACCGATCGATTCGTCACTGTGACTCCGAAATGAGTCAAGGCATGTTGGAGTTTTTCGGCTCCCCTTCCAACAAACTTGCGTGGCGGACCCTGCACTTCAATTGGATCAGCAGTGGCTACCAAGCGAGAACTTTTATCAGCAATCGAACCCCGTACCCAGACTTGTCCAAGGTCAATAAGTTCGCCAGCCTCCCGACGACTGCCAACAAGACCTCGTCGAACCATCTCGGCATCTAGTCGTGCTCGCACGTGAATCAGTTTAGTGTTGCATCCCCAAGCGGTGCGTCTCTATATCTGATCAACAATGTCTGCCAAAGAGCGACCCACAAAGTTTGCATCACTACCGTGCGGGTCTAAAGTTACGCTGGACAAAACCAGGGCAAACCTGCAACCCAACAACCGAGCAAATTCTCCGTCTGTTGACACTCGATCTCCGACCATGATCATTTCACTCGGCTTGACATCGCCACAGTGAGACCGAACTAGATCAGCCATTGCTTGATGGGGCTTTCCAGCAACCACTGCACTCTGTGCGCAAGCCACAGCAATCGCGGCCACAATGGCCCCACCCCCAGGTATTGGACCGTTGAGAGTCGGATACGTTTCGTCATCATTGCTGGCAATAAAACGCGCGCCCGAGACAATGGCCTTGGCGGCACGGCGCATCACCTCGTAATTAAATTCACGATGAAACCCAACTACGACAGCATCAAAATGACCATCTGGTTCTGCATCTTGATGCCCTACGACCACATCCGCTATTTCGCTGATTTGTGCAATCAGCCCGGCACCACCGCACACCAGTACCCTCTCTGACGGGCGCACCAATCGGGCAGCCGCCTGCGCAGAAGTGAGCACACACCCAACAGCAGGTATTCCGATTTGTTGCAGTGCCAGTTCAACTTCATGCGCCGGGGTGGCTGAATTATTTGTCACAAACAGTACCTGCGCACCAAGGGCGCGCAGACGGGCAATGGCATCGACCGAACCCTCAATCGGCTGATGGCTTAACCAAATAACGCCATCGAGATCACACAGAACCACTCGCGGCGGGCCGATTTTGTTCATTTGGGTTGTTCCTGTCACTCTGTATAGGTGCCACGCTTTGAACCCTTTCGAGCACTGCGCTATGCCACCGATGATATTGGGGCGGTGACTTCCCCACCATACGACGTCTTTGATGAAATAGCGCGCGCTGATTACGCGTCCCAACATCCACACAATGTGGTGCTAGTCGATTACCCCGTCGAATCAGATGGTCCCACTAGATACGAAACAGCCGCCCAAACCCTAAGCGAATGGATCTCAAGTGCAGTCCTCGTGGCCGATGGTTCTCCTACTTTTTCTTTATATCGCATGTCCTTTGTTGATGATGCGGGACGATCACGTTCAACGGTGGGCGTCATCGGAGCACTTGAAGTAGTCGATACTGACGGCTCTGGAGTTTTACCCCATGAACGAACCACCCCCAAAGCCAAAACCGATCGTCTTGATCTAACTCGCGCGACTCGTGCCAACCTCAGCCCAATTTGGGGACTGTCGCTGACATCGGGCCTCACGGGTCTGTTGATTGAGCCAGGTGACGTCGTGTCAACCTGCACTGACCAAGACGGTGTTGTTCACCAGATTGAGCGCCTCTCGCGGCCAGAACGAATAAGTGCCATTCGATACGCGGTCTCGTCGCATCCGGTTCTCATCGCCGATGGACATCATCGCTATGCCATTAGTCGTACCTACCGCGATGAACAACGCATCACAAGCGGCAACAATGCAAGTGAATTAACCATGACATACGTTGCTGAACTTGTTCAAGATCAACTCAGTGTTGCTGCTATTCACCGCCTTTACGACCTGAGCGCGCAACAAATGCTCGCCGCGCTTAGTGCGTTCTACGAACCTATTGCCGCAGGCGTCGTGTCAACTCAAACTTTGAGCGAGATGGACAACCAACAGTGCATGTGCCTCGTTGACGAACACGGCGTCGGTACATTTTTGCGTCCAATCGCCGCCGCATTGTCGGGAGTTCGGCAAATGGATAGCGCCCAACTCGAACATGCGCTCACTAACACACCCCACAACGTGCAATACCAGCACGGCGTTGAAGAAGTTCTTCATGCCCTAAAATCAAAAACGACTCAATCAGCAATACTTATTCGCCCGGTCAGCATCGACGAGATTAGACGCACAGCCAACACTGGTGACCTCATGCCGCCAAAGTCAACGTTTTTTACACCCAAACTGCGCACCGGACTAGTGCTGCGCTCACTTGATATCTAATCAGCTATTCGAAGCATTATAGATTGCACTGATTGATTCATCTATCAATGCATTGAACTCATCATCGCTCTGCTGCACCGATAAACCTTCCGTCAGTGCACGCGAGAAACTAGCAATCACTCCGCGATTGCGTGACAAACGCGCATTGGCGTCGGAACGTGTATACCCACCCGACAATGCCACTACCCGAACGACGCTTGGATGACTAACTAGATCGCTATAGAAATTATCTACGTCGGGCAAGGTCAACTTGAGAATCACTGGTTGATCTGTTGGTTGTTGGTTTAGTTCCTTTAATAGTGCCGACTTCAACAACACTTCAGCGGCTGCTTTTTGCGGGCTGTGAATGTCTACTTCGGGTTCGATGATGGGCACCAAACCCGTACGCAAGATCTGACGACCAACTTCGAATTGCTGAGCCACAACTGCATCTATTCCGGAAGGGTTTGCCATCTTGATCACAGAGCGCATTTTGGTGCCAAATACGCCGAGCTTGATTGCTCGAGCCAGTAGCGCGTCAAGGCCAGGATTGGGTTTCATTAACTGCACGTCGTTTTCTTCGTCGGCTAATCCTTTGTCAATCTTTAAGAAAGGAATAACTTGCTTTTTCGTCCACAAAAAGTCAGCGCTACCCAGGCCATCGATTTGGCGATCCATCGTGCCTTCAAACAAGATTGCACCAAGCACTCGTGAGCCACTAAACGACGGACTCTTGACCATGCGACTACGCATGGCGTGCATCACATCAAACATCTCTGTTTCGCCTGAGTATTCAGTTTCGGCGACTCCGTACAAAAGCAGAGCCTTAGGTGTGCTACCGCCACTTTGATCAAGTGCCGCAATAAATCCCTTTGCGTCACGCATGCGGGTCAGTTGTTCTTGGTTCATGACCCCTAGATTAGTCAGGACTCAGAACTCAGCGAAGTCCGCAAGGTCTTCTGTTGCAGCTCCAACCAATTTACGAATCTGGGCCCTTTTACCACCCCCTATGACTTTGCTGGCATGCACCTCTGTGCGACTTTGCAGCGCTGGCCCCACCCTGAAAAACCGTCGCTTCACTACCCCAGTGACAAATACCTCATCGCCTGCACAAAGTTTTTCGAGCGTCGTATCTTTGCTTGTTACTGGAACAGAGATCCTTCCGTCCATGGTGGACGTAGTCACTTCTAGGTTGACGAACTTTTCGCCAGATGGCAACTCACGCACGACGGCGTCACTTGATAAAGCACCAAACAACAACACGGTATTGAGCCCGAATTCGTCGTCTTGTTCGATTTCTTCTTCGGCTATAACTGATCTTCTCGACATTTATTCACCTTCCTGGTAGTTAGGTGAAGTGTGTGCCTTTACGAGCCGAGTGTGGAAAGTCTTTCAGCCACGTCAGCAAACCCTGAATCGACTGCTGCAATCTGCTCAAACACATTTCGAGCCTTCACTACGTCGCCAGATTTATCGAGTAGATTCGCCAACACGTACCACTCTCGCATGTGATACTCGCGCACTTTCTTAGGGGCAGCAGCAACTTTTGTCATGACTAGAATTGCATCATCAATGTGTCCGCGCTCTGCCAAAGAACCGGCGTACACAATGCGCCCTTCTGCAAGTAGTTCTGGGTTGGGTGATGCTGCTCTAAGTGCAGCCCACAGCGCGTCAACTCGATCATGTTCTCCGACCGCCCGATGGCAGTCGGCCAACACCGCGTGATTAAAGATGTTCGTTGAATCGAGTTCAAGCACAGCTTCAAACTCAATAATGGCTTTATGCCATGACTCCTCGCGATACAAACAAAGTCCATGTAGTTCGCGAACAGCCCCTACGTGTGAGCACTCACGAGCCAATGGCGTCAGGATGATTCGTGCTTCGGTATAACGATGTTCTTCGAATGCCTGCAATGCGACTTCGTATCGGCGCAAAAACTTGGCTGACCCAGACGAACCAAAAGACTTTTCAAACTCACTAACCACTGGCGACATGGCCTTCACCGCCTTGGTGCCACCGCGACTTACTTTGACATCAGAGCGTGCCCGCTTTTGAGCACGCACTGGCATGACACTGCCCTCGTCAATCCATTGCTCGTCGACATGATTTGCTGCAGCAGTTGGAGCATCTGTTGTGCGTCTGCCACCCGTGCGCCGCTTTACTTCTAATGATTTGCGTTCTCTGGCGGTCTGGGGCCGTGCTGATTTGTCAGAATCGCGACGTGGACCTTTGGATGGACCACGCGTTGTGCGATCACTTGCTGGACGAGGCCGACTCTGCCACTGACCTGCTGGTCTGTCGCCTTCAGTGCGTGGGCGCGATGGTCGTGGTCCACTGTGGCGATCGTCTCGGCGCGGTGCGCGTGCATCGTCTCGGCGCGGTGCGCGTGCATCATCTCGGCGCGGTGCGCGTGCTGGTCTGTCGCCTTCGGTGCGTGGGCGCGATGGTCGTGGTCCACTGTGGCGATCGTCTCGGCGCGGTGCGCGTGCATCATCTCGGCGCGGTGCGCGTGCTGGTCTGTCGCCTTCGGTGCGTGGTCTACTTGGGCGATCATCGCGTCTTGGCCTGCTCGGGCGATCATCGTGTCTTGGCCTGCTCGGGCGATCGTCTCGGCGCGGTGCGCGTGCATCGTCTCGGCGCGGTGCGCGCGCTGATCTGTCGCCTTCGGTGCGTGGTCGCGATGAACTGCCTTCTGAGCGCCAACCTTCTGGTCTGGGCGCCCTTGGGCGTCCACCACTTGAGTCGTCACGGCGAGGTCCACGAGAAGCACCGCGTGATTCGTTTCTTCCGCCTGACGAATCATCGCGTCTTGGCCTGCTCGGGCGATCGTCTCGGCGCGGTGCGCGCGACCCTGCAGACGGCCTCCTTTTTCCTGGAGAATCATCACCCGTGTTGTGCGCGCCCTTTGGTCGGACTTCACCCTCTGGGCGTTTGTTACGCGGTCGTGGACCGGTTCCTGAGGGCTCTGACATAAGGACGCAAGTCTACGGAATAAAGCGTCAGACCGTGTTGGAACAGCCAAACAATCGTTACATCAGGTCTTAGACGCCACTCGAACAAACGAAGTCACAGAGTCGGCGATCATCTGTACCGCAATGGCAGCCAGAATCATTCCCGCAACTCGCGCTAACAAAATAACTCCTGCGGGACGCACGATCTTTGTCACCACGCCACTGAATCGCAGAGCCATCCACGACACAAATAGCGCCACCGCCGTAGCCAACAACACCGTAAACCATTGGCCGGCAGTATCGGCTTCGCCGAAAAAAACAATCACAGCAACAATCGCACCGGGGCCGGCCAACAGTGGCGTACCAAGCGGCACCATCGCAATTGATGTGCGTTGCTCAGGAGAGGCTTGATCATAATTTGCATCACCACCTTTTCCGTAGAGCAACTGCAGTGCCACGAGTAGGAGCAATAAACCACCTGCACCTTGTAGAGCAGGAACGGAAACATTGAGATAATCCAAAACTGTTTGACCGCCAACAGCAAACATTGCAATCACTAAAAACGCCGTGCTAATCGCAATCGTTGCAGCGCGATGCCGTTCTTTGGTTGACAACTGGCGAGTTACGGATAAAAAAATTGGAACATTGCCTGGAGGATCAAGGATCACCAACATCGTGACGAGAACTTCGCCAAATAACTTCCAACTCACGCATAGACACTAACGCGGCGCGACAACTTAAACCCGAAATGCAAACAACCCCCGCTTGCGCGGGGGTTGTTTATCGATTAAATCCGGCGACGTCCTACTCTCCCAGGGGGTCTACCCCCAAGTACCATCGGCGCTGACAGGCTTAACTTCCGTGTTCGAAATGGGAACGGGTGTGTCCCTGCCGCTATGGTCACCGAAAATCTTTAG
>SHUT01000045.1 GCA_009691255.1 Ilumatobacteraceae bacterium | reverse complement strand
GTGTTCTTGGGAATGCAAGCAGTCGCAGCGCACATGTCAGGTCGCAAGACAGGGTCAATCGTCAATATCTCTTCCGTTGCCGGAATGACAGCGAGCCCTGGCTTTATTGCTTATGGCGCGAGTAAATGGGCGGTTCGGGGAATGACAAAATCTGTCGCCAAAGAACTTGCTGCATTTGGAGTTCGAGTCAACAGCATTCACCCTGGCATCATCGACACAGTGATGTTGCGAACTTTTGAAGAAGTAGGTGATGGCATACGCGATGCGATAAGACAGCGCATTCCGATGGGTCGCGAAGCAGACCCAATAGAGATTGCCCGATTAGCGCTGTACCTGGCCTCCGATGATAGTTCTTATTCCACCGGTTCAGAGTTTGTTGCCGACGGTGGGTTCATGTCCTGATGGATCCTGTCGTTGCCCGCAAAACTTGGAGAACACTCGAACCAATTCACGGAATGATTTATTTCGTTCCAGAAGCAGAAGCAGAATACGCACATCTTGGTGTCACGATGCAACGCACCGGATACTTTGCATCGCGCGCAGCCCCGATGGGAGCTGTGACAGCTGATGTTGTCATCAGTACTTTTTATAATTTCAATCCAGCCCTAGTGCGGGCGGCAATGAACGGTGCATGGGATATCGCATCACCCTTGCAGTTCACAAACGTTCGGTTTCGAGCAGTCGATGCTGCGCTGCGTCGAGCATGGGGAGACGAGATGATTCGTTCATCAGAGGTGAAAACTCTCGCGACACTTTTGCGTCGCGTCGCTGAATTGGCATGTGAAAAACCAGAGGGGCGACCTCTGTTTGCAGGACATTCATCAGTGGCGTGGCCAGAAGAACCACATCTTGTGTTGTGGCATGCTCAAACATTATTGCGTGAGTTTCGTGGTGACGGTCATATCGTTGCTCTCACTGCAGAAGGTCTCACGGGTATCGAAGCACTTGTCTCACATGCAGCATCAGGCGATGTGCCTGCTCAGGCGCTGACATCGTCACGAAGTTGGAGTGATGACGAGTGGAGCAGTGCGATTGATGGCATGCGTGGTCAGGGATTAGTAACCAAAAGCGGTGATCTCGCTTTCACTCCTGCCGGAGACGAGCAACGTGCGCGCATTGAGGCCACAACAGATGTATTAGCAACATCTCCCTATGCTGCATTTGGTGAAGAAGTGTGCGAACAGATTCGTCAACTTGGTCGTCCACTCAGCAAAGCAATTATGCAAGCCGGACTACTCCCGTTGCGCTAAGTAGAACGCGGTGTTCGGTTGGTGATGTAAGCGCCAGCAAGAGCAAGGGCGCATCCCAGTATTGAGAGCAGCGCCACGGACTCGTCGAGCAGGGCGACACCGAGCCCCAACGACACGACCGGAATGATGTAGGTGGTAACCGAAGCACGTGTGCTACCCACTCGACCAGCAAGCGTAACTGCCACCGCGTAGGCAAGGCCAGTCCCGAGTATTCCGAGTGCGAGCATTGCCGCGAGTGAATGCCATGCAAAAGTGCTGCGCGGGATCGACGCGATGCCAAATGGGGCAGTTATTACCAACGCAATAGTCTGAGCACGCAACACTATGGGCAATGCGCCGTTTCGTTGTTGTAGCGGAACCGCAATGTTGAGCGCAAATCCGTAACACATGATTGCTAACAAAATCATGCCGACGCCCGCAGCGCTCGCGCCACCCTCACCTGCAGTGGGAATTGCAATGCACAGAACGCCTACGAAACCAACAGAGAGTCCGAGTGCTTGTCGGCGCGCTGGCAGATAGCCAACGATGATCGACGCAACTGTGGCGACAAATAAAGGTGTCGCGCCATTGAGCATTCCGGTCACGCTTGTCGAGACGCGTTGCTCAGCAAATGGAAACAAACTGAGCGGTATGACCATCCACAACAGTGCGAGCAATGCAATTTTTGGGTAGTCGGCTCGCAGAACTGGCTGACGCGCTGCAGGTATGAGGGCCAGGACAGCTCCACCAAATAAAAGTCGCAATGGGGTGATGAGTGCCGGGTCAAAAGCATCTAGCCCTTCGGCGATAAAATAAAAACTTGCCCCCCAAATGATTCCGGGTATCACAAGCAACAGCCAATCAGACCGTTCCATATAGTCCAGTCGCTTCACCTGATGCTTTGATTTTAAAACTGCTGCCGGCAAGACGAGCACCTGTTATGACGAGTACCACCATGACTGACGCTGTGATTGCATATGTTGTTCGTCGACCAAAAGTTTCATACGTGAACCCCGCCACAGTTGCTGAGATTCCGCCAACCAGAGTTTGTAGTCCACCGAGCAGACCTTGGGCACTTGCCAAGCGTGCGGGTGGAGCAACAAGACCAACTGCCATACCAGTTCCGGTGACTGTTAGCCCGTCGATGATTCCGTGCACGATTCCGACAGACAACAACATCCAGGCCCCTGGCAAATTGCCATATAGGAGCATGCACGCAGAACCCAGCAACAGTCCACCTGATGCGGCAACGAACGGACCAATGCGATGCGTGAGTTTGCCACCGATTGGCCCCAAAATAATAAGCGGCAGCGCGAATAATGTGATTCCTAGGTTCGACATCCATGTAGATGAACCGATGTCTTCCATCATCACAGACCAGACTGCGTCAAATGTGCCGATCATGATAAAGAGTGCGAGTCCGATCACAATCGCTCCAGCCAAGGCAGGCGTTTTCAGAAGATCAAATGCTAAATGTTCATCGGCGCGATCTTCTTGGGCAGTTTCTTCAATTTGCAATGTGCTGGCAACGAGTCCTGCCGTCAGCATCAAGCAGGCGACAATAATAAACGGAGTAGCGAGACCAAATTGGTCTGCCGTAAGTGCAGAGAGCACTGGACCCATAGCAAATCCGCCGACATCAACTGACAACACACGCCCGAGGTTGCGCCCCATGTTGTCTCGGTCGGACAAAATGACGATGCGCCGTATCGCTGGTAGTGCCATGCCGGCTCCGAACCCCATCAGAATACGCGCAACAAGCAAAACACTAAAGGACTTGCCGAACCCCATTCCAAGTGCGCCAACGGCTTCAATCAGAAATCCAAATGTCACCAAGCGCCTGGCGTATCCATGATCTGCGAGTGGTGCAATTAAAATTTGTGAAAGAAATGACATAAAAAATCCTGCAGCCACAAGCAGACCCAGTTTTGTTTCGGAGATGCCGTATTTATCTCGAAAATCATCCAGCACCGTAAACATCACTCCGTAACCCATAGCGCTCACTCCAACACTCGTCTGAAGGATCGGAATAATCCGGCGTGGTGTCATAAAGTTTTAGGGACGTGTCGCAGGTGAAACAGTTTTTGCAGGATCTCGTTCGATGAACCCATCTAAAACTGAGTCGATTGCGTCCATGATTGCAGGCTCCAATATGATCCCAGATGCCTTGACATTGTCATCAAGTTGTTCTGGACGTGTTGCCCCCACGATTGCGGATGCAACGTTTTTATTTTGCAAGACCCACGCTACGCCAAGTTGAGCCATCGTTAGTCCAGCCTGTTCGGCAATTGGTTTTAGTTCTTGTACTTTTGTCAGAGTTGCATCGTTGAGCCAACGCGCAATGAAGTTTTTACCACTGAGTTCGTCGGTGGCCCGTGAACCCTCTGGCGGAGGTTGCCCAGGCAGATACTTGCCGGTGAGTACACCTTGAGCAAGTGGGGACCAAACAATTTGACCAAGGCCTTCTTGCTGGCAAGTGGGGACAACTTTGTCTTCAATGACTCTCCAGAGCATGGAGTATTGAGGTTGATTAGAAATGAATGGAACATGCAGTTCACGCGCCAACGCAGCACCGCGTGAGATCTCGTCTGCTGTCCATTCAGATACGCCAATGTATAGAGCTTTTCCTTGACGAACAATGTCTGAAAAAGCGAGCATTGTTTCTTCGAGGGGAGTTTCCATATCAAAGCGATGTGCTTGATAGAGATCGACATAGTCTGTTCCGAGACGACGAAGTGAGCCATCGATTGACTCTAAAATGTGTTTGCGCGACAGGCCTCTGTTGTTTGAACTTTTGCCAGTCGGGAAAAACACTTTTGTGCAAATCTCGACAGAACTTCGGCGTACATCGCCAAGAGCACGACCCAAAACGCCCTCTGCTCTAGTTGCGGCGTATGCATCTGCGGTATCAAAGGTAGTGATTCCAAGTTCGAGCGCTCGTTGCACGCAAACCTTTGCCAGATCTTCTTCTACTTGGCTTCCGTGAGTGATCCAGTTGCCGTAACTAATGGCCGAAACCTTGAAACCACTATGACCGAGATACCGATATTCCATCTGACCACACTACGGGCGAAGCCATTATTGGAGGGTGTCAGACACCGCTTGTTGTAGCGCTGGCCAAGCAGCAGCAAGACCAGGATGCAGTGCATACTTTTGGACGTCGTCAATCAAGACCCACCGCAAATCCTCTGACTCGGCATTTGATGTATACGCACCTGCATCGCCATTGGTGTGAGCAATCACAGTGTCGTATTTCCAGTCACCGTGGTCGTCAGAAAATACCGTCTTGACCTCTACGTGACGGCCTTCAATTCCGGCTTCTTCGTGGGCTTCGCGAGTAGCGGCGGTGACTGAATCTTCATGAGAGTCGAGGGCTCCGCCTGGCAAGGCCCATGTGCCTCCTCCGTGAGTCCAAGCCGCCCTGAGTTGCAACAACACCTCTGGTTCTGGCGTGTCTTTGCGCACAAGAAGAAGGCCAGCGGCTCCATGGAGTCCCCAATGGCGGCTATTGCACTGACGGCAAAATACCCAACCGTCCCCATCACGAAATGCCACGTCACGATGTTGCCACATTTGGCAATAGTGTGCCTATATGGAAGTACTTCCAATGACAGGAGTTCTAGGGGCCCAGGTTTTGATCTCTGATGTCAAGACCCTCTCGGACGCAGAAATAAAAGAATTGCGGCGATTGGTATGTGAGCACCTTGTGGTCGTGATTCCTGGTCAGTCGCTGACAGCACAACAGCAGGCTGAGTTTTCTTTGCGGTGGGGCCAACCAGGACAAGTGCCATTTATTGAGCCAAGTCCAGATCATCCAAATGTGATTCGCGTACTCAAAGAAGCAGCGGATGGCAACGCATTTAATTTTGGTGGTTCTTGGCACAGTGATTTTTCTTTTCAGTCAACACCACCAGCATTTACGATGTTGCACGCGATTGATATTCCGCCATATGGTGGCGATACTTTGTGGGCATCTCTTGTGGCGGCCTACAACAGTCTTGACCAAGATCGTCGTAATCAATGCGAGGGTCTGACGGCAGTTCATACGGCACGCGACGCGTACTCTCGAAAAATGCAGCCGCTACATTCGGGTCTGTCAAGTATGACGATTGTGTGTGATGACACCGCGGACGAACTTGAGCATCATCCACTCGTGTGTGTGCATCCAGAGACTGGTCGAAAAGTACTGTTCTATAACCGCGCATATGTTCGAGATCTCGATGGACTTCAAGACTCTGCCGCCGCACCAATGTTGGATTGGCTGTATAGCCATACCACGGAAGCTCGCTTCACGTGTCGCCATCGCTGGAGCGTTGGGGACTTAGCGATTTGGGATAATCGCTCGGCACAGCATTACGCACTGAATGACTATGCCGGGTTTCGCCGCGAACTGCACCGCACCACAGTGGCGGGCACACGCCCTACGATGGAGTCGTGAAAACTCCACAAGTTCTTCCGCATATTGTTGCGTATCCAACGGGGCCAGAGGGGGCGCCAAATGTCGTGGTGATCTTGCTTGACGATGTTGGGTTTGGGCAACTTGGTTGTTTTGGTGGCCTGATTAAAACGCCCAACATTGATCGACTGGCGGATCAAGGATTACGGTACAACCGTTTTCACGTGACATCAATCTGCTCGTCTACGCGTGCAGCATTGTTGACCGGTCGCAATCATCACGCCGTTGGTATCGGAGCCACACAAGAAACATCTTTTGCACTACCCGGATACCACGGTCGGCTACCAAAATCTGCCGCGCTGCTGCCACGAATATTGCGCGACAATGGCTACAACACCATGGCGGTGGGCAAGTGGCATCTCACACCTCAAGCAGAGTATTCAAGCGCAGGCCCATTTGATCGTTGGCCCATCGGGCAAGGGTTCGAGCGATATTACGGATTTCTTGGTGCCGAAACCAATCACTGGTCACCAGAACTTGTACGCGACAACACTCCGGTGGTGCCGCCGCGCACTGTTGCGCAGGGATACCACCTCACAGAAGACTTGGCTGACAACGCAATCGCAATGATGCGTGACCAGCAATATGGCGCACCGAACAAGCCATTTTTATGCTGGTTTGCCACCGGCGCCGCACATGCCCCACATCACGTGCCACCTGAGTGGGTAACCCCGTATCGCGGTGCATTTGATGACGGGTGGGAGTCATTGCGCGAGCAAACATTTGCGCGACAACTCGAACTCGGAGTTATTCCTAGCGGAACGGTGCTTACTCCTCGTCCGTCATGGGTGCAAGAGTGGTCGACCTTGTCGGCAGACGAGCATCGTTTGTTTGCGCGCTACATGGAAGTTTTTGCTGGCTTTGTGAGCCACACCGATGCTCAAATTGGTCGCGTCTTGCAGTATCTCGATGACAATAACTTAAGTGAGAACACAATTGTGCTGTTGATGAGCGACAATGGCACAAGCAGCGAGGGTGGGGTTCACGGAACTCTCAACGAAGCAGCATCGTGGCTTGGTGATTTTGCTTCGGTTCAGGATGCCCTCGAACACATCGATGAAATTGGTGGCCCATTGCACACAAATCATTATCCGTTTGGTTGGGCGTGGGCTGGTAACTCACCATTTCGATTATGGAAACGGTATTCATGGTTGGGTGGCGTTCGTGCACCTCTCATTGTGCGGTGGCCACAACGCATAAAAGATGCTGGTGCAATTCGCTCACAGTTCATCCATGCTGTTGACATTGCACCTACTCTGCTGGCAGCAATCGGACTCAACATGCCAGACAGTGTCGACGGCATTGCCCAACAACACGTTGACGGAATCAATGCGGTTGCGACATTCACTACTTCCAAATCGCCAGAGCATCGAATGCTGCAGTATTTCGAAATGCACGGATCTCGTTCTGTCTATAAAGATGGCTGGAAAGCAACTACTAACTTTGTTTCACCGTTGTTCAACGAGAGGGCGCACATCACCGGAAGTCACTCATACGAAACCGACACCTGGCAACTCTTTAATCTTGATCAAGATTTTTCAGAGTCAACAGACGTTGCGTCAGATAATTCCGAGTTGGTTCAAGCACTAGAAGACGCCTGGATCACCGAAGCTGAACGCAATCACGTGTTTCCATTGTTTGATCCATCTGCTGGATACCCCGCTCATCCTGGCGAGTATCCACTACCGCGAGTCATGACGTATTCACCAAGTGACCGACCCATTGCTGCGGGACGGGTGCCGTCAATGTTTGGTGGGTTTTCATTGCACGCAGATTTGCAGTGTTCAACGAACCAGGAGGCGGGCGTCATTGCTGCCTGCGGCGACCATCAGGGTGGGTGGGCAGTGCACATTGTCGGCGGCGTTGTGCATGTTGATGTCGTGCATGGAACGCATCAATGTCATATGCAGTCAACAGATGCATTAGCGATTGGCCAACATGACATTGCTGTTTCGATGAAGTCCGGTGGACATCTTGTGCTAACGGTTGATGGTCAAGACCTATCACGCGAAACTTTTGCTGGCATATTCTTTTTCCCTGGTGTGACAACTTCTGCTGGTGCAATGTATATCGGTCAACACCCAGGACTCGGAGTAGTAGATACCTATGTTGCGCCGGCAATTTGCACGGCAAGAATCCGATCGGTGACTATTGCTAGCGGTTCTGGGCACGCAAGCATTGACATGGCCACTACATTGAGAATCGCAGAGGGTTCTGACTAAGCAGAACGCGGAGCATTGCGCCCGACGAAGATAAGCCCAAGCAAAATTACTCCTGCGCCGCACCAACTCGTCGCACTCAGTTTTTCGTGCAAAATTGTGGCACCCAATAAAGATGCAGTCACTGGTTCGACGAGGGTAAGCGTCACAACTGTTGAACTTGCGAGTTGACGAAGTGAGATTGAGTACAAAAGATAAGACACTGCAATCGTGGCAATGCCCAAATACAACGCCACACTTGCCCCGCGTGGTGTTGTCCACCAGTGTGTTGGCTCAAGAAAAATAATTGGGATTGACAACGCTCCCGCAATCATAAAAGACCAAGTCATAGTCCAGATTGAGCTCCAGCCCTTTTGGAGGAGTTGTTTGCTTAAGATTGTGTACAACGCATAGCACGCACCAGCGCCGAGTCCACATGCAATGCCAACAGCGTTGATGTGCTGTTGAGTATTTGGTTGTCCGACAACCAAGAGCACCAACCCACCAAGAGCACCGACGGTTCCAACGATCGTTCGTGGATGTGGTCGGTCACCTCGCGCCAACTCAGCGATACTCGTCATGATCGGGCTACTGCCAATTGCCAACATCGTGCCAACCGCTACTCCTTGACGCTGTACTGCAGCAAAGAAGAGGATTTGGAATGCTGTCATCGAGGCTCCCGCCCAAAATGACAATGCCCCAGGGCGCGGGATTGGTCGTGCTGTACGCCAGAGAGCAAAAACCATAAGCGGGACCGCTCCGAGCAAGAGGCGAACGCCGGCCACCGACAGTGATGTCGCATCGTCAGGGGCGTAGGAGCGTGCTGTTCCGGATGTCCCAAAAAGCATTGATCCCATCACGACGCCTGCGCTGGGATGATTCCACCACCTTGCTGTCCGTATCGATTGGCTTTGCTTGTTCATCGTGACGCTGACCTTAGGACACCAGGAGCATGGCGCACTAGTGTTGAGACATTACGAACTTGGGGATTGATATTGCGAAGAGTTGGCTACGCAAGGGGGCTGGCGTCTTAGGTGTCTTCTTGGCTGTTTCGTTTGCTTTGTGGTCGCCCTCGGCTCATGCTGCCCAAGAAGACGGAACCATTACGGTGTCGGTCGCCGAACGCGTGAGTGCTGACAATGGTCAAGCAAGAAAACCTGTTGCTGGCGTCAAGGTTCATGCGCAAGGTATCGCTGGCTCAGCGGATGGAGTCACAGATGTCAAGGGGCTCGCTGTATTGAATCTGCCCAAGATCGGCAAATATGACGTTTCTTTTGACGTCACCTCACTCCCAAAGGGTGTGGTGGTGAGCAGTGATACCAAAACAACTGCAACTGTTGACTTCAGCGTCGGAGTCTCCGTTGGCACTGGAAAATCGCTGGCATTTTTTGTCGGAATCGATACTCGGACGACCAAAGGACGTTGGGGCTTGTTGCCTCAAACACTGGTAAACGGCATCAAACTGAGTTTAATTCTGGCAATTTGTTCGGTTGGATTAGCACTCATCTACGGAACGACCGGTCTCACTAACTTTGCGCATAGTGAAATTATCACGATGGCTGCAATGGTGACATTTTGGTTCAATCAAAATGGTCCCCGTTGGCCACTTTTGCTTGCTGCACCATTTGGAGTCGCGGCTTCTGCTCTGATGGGTGGGGCATTCGAACTGCGCGTGTGGCGACCATTGCGTCGCCGTAGTACCAGCCTGACATCGATGATGATCGTGTCGATCGGAATGGCTATCGGTACGCGGTACGTGTATCTGTTTTTCTTTGGTGGGCGTAATCGCCGCTTTGTACAATACGTTGGTGATCCAGAAATAGATTTCGGACCTTTTGGGATTACTCCGCGAGATCTCGGAATCATGATTATTTCTGCGATTGTCGTTGTCGGATTTTCGGTCTTTTTATTGCGTACACGTTTTGGAAAAGCAATTCGCGCTGTCTCGGACAACTCAGATTTGGCATCTGCTACCGGGATAAACACAGACCGAATCATTTTATTGGTGTGGGCTTTGGGCGGTGGATTAGCTGGCATTGGTGGCGTGATGCTGGGCGCAGCAACTGGCGTGCAGTGGGACATGGGCAACGTGATCCTGTTGTTGTTGTTTGCGGCCTTCACCGTCGGTGGTCTTGGCAATCCGTTCGGTGCTCTTGCTGGCTCTTTCGTAATCGGCATGTTTACCGAACTATGGACTTGGATATTCCCTGATGTTGTAGAACTTAAGACACTCGGAGCATTGATCGCACTCGTTGTTATTTTATTAGTGCGACCCCAGGGCTTACTGGGTCAAAAGGAGCGTGTCGGATGAATTGGGGACTCATTCTCTCAAACTCCTTTTATACGGCCATCAGCGCTAATGCAATTGCCTACATGTTGGTTGCCACCGGTCTCAACGTGCATTTTGGATACACCGGACTCCTCAACTTTGGGCAAGCAGGGTTCGCTGCCGTTGGCGCATACAGTTTGAGTATTCCGATCAGCAGATTTAATTGGCCGTGGCCGTGTGCTGTATTACTCGTTATCGTGTCTGCTGTCGGACTAGCTCTGTTGCTTGGTTTTACAACATTGCGACTGCGTGCTGATTATTTGGCGATCGTGACAATCGCGGTGGCAGAAATTATTCGCTTGTCGCTGAACTCGGTGCGCTTTACATGGCTCACTGGCGGAAACGATGGTCTTCAGGGTTTCACGAGTTTCATGGAGAAGATCAATCCATTTCCGCAGCAAGGAATCTGGTTATGGAAGCAAAAGATTGACGGATATCGGTTGTGGCTTTTGGTCAGTGGCTGGATTTTGTTGATGGTGGTGGCGACGATTGTGTATTTGTTAATGCGCAGTCCATGGGGCAGGGTGTTGCGCAGTATTCGAGAAGACGAAGACGCAGCGCGCAGTCTTGGAAAGAACGTCTTTGCTTACAAGATGCAGAGCCTCATGATTGGCGGCGTGATTGGTGCAATCGGAGGTGTATGGCTTGTGCTCGACAAGCAGTCGTCGCAGCCAGGGGACTTCGCCACGACATTTACCTTCTTTTCATACACGATTATTATTTTGGGAGGCGTTGCCCGAGTGAAGGGTCCCGTCATTGGCACAATGATTTTCTTGTTTGTGATTCAACTCGTTGACATCTCGCTGCAGCAGGCCACCAAAACAACTCCGTCTGATCCAACTCCATTACTTCCCACTTGGCTTATTGACCAGAACAACTATGCCCAGTTGCGTTTTATGGTGGCTGGATTTGCGTTGGCGGCGCTCGTAGTGTTTAGACCGCAGGGAATATTTGGCGATAAGCGAGAGCAGGCCTTTGATGTCCACTGATACAAGCCCTGTTTCATTCCCGTCGGTTCCGGGATCACATAAACCTGATGCCATTTTGGTAGTCGATAATGTCACTCGCTCATTTGGTGGACTGACTGCGGTCAATGTTGCACATCTCGAAATCCCCAGACGTCGCATCACGGCGCTCATCGGTCCCAATGGTGCAGGCAAGACGACTCTGTTTAATCTGTTGACCGGATTTGATGAACCAGATACGGGTGAGTGGAAATTTAACGGACTGTCACTTGGTGGAGTTCCGGCGTACAAAGTTGCTCGTCGCGGAATGGTGCGAACCTTTCAGCTCACAAAGGCGCTATCTCGAATGACGATCATTGACAATATGCGACTTGGTGCGCGAAATCAGCGTGGTGAAAGCGTGTGGCGCGGAATCATCCGGCCGGCATGGGCATCTCAAGAACAAGAAATAACTCAAAAGGCGCAAGATCTTTTAGAAAGATTCAATCTTGCACATATGCGCGATGAACTTGCTGGATCACTTTCTGGAGGACAACGCAAACTATTAGAGATGGCACGAGCACTCATGGTAGAGCCAGAAATGGTGATGCTAGACGAACCAATGGCTGGAGTCAATCCAGCGCTAAAACAGAGTTTGTTGCAACATATAAAAGTTTTGCAAGATGAGGGACGAACAGTTTTATTCGTAGAGCATGACATGGATATGGTGCGAGAAATCAGCGACTGGATCATTGTCATGGCGCAAGGTGAAGTCATAGCTGAAGGAACCTTTGAAGACGTGGGATCAAATCCTGCAGTAGTTGACGCATACTTGGGATCGCACCATGATGTCGACCTCGGAGATCACGCATGACAAATGTGATTGATGTCTCCCAGATCACTGCAGGGTATGTCCCTGAGGTAGATATCTTAAATAGTTGCAATCTCACTGTGTCTGCTGGTGAATTTGTCGGAATCATCGGGCCAAACGGTGCAGGTAAATCAACGCTCCTCAAGGCAGTTCTTGGTCTCGTCAATATTCGCAGTGGCTCAGTTCGGCTGAACGGTGAAGAAATCACCGGGAAGAA
>SHUT01000044.1 GCA_009691255.1 Ilumatobacteraceae bacterium | reverse complement strand
ATCTTGGGTTATTTCATTCCGATTCGACGTATTCCAAAAAAGAAGAAGCCTCCGCGACTTGTGCTCTTGTATTTTGTTGCGATTGGTCTTGGCTATCTCATCGTGGAGTCGGTCATGATTCAGCGCTTGGTCTTGCTTCTGGGTTATCCCACGTACAGTTTGTCTGTCGTGCTGTCGTCATTGTTGGCGTGGACGGGCATTGGCGCTTGGTGGAGTACTCGCTTTGTTGACGAACGCCGAGCACTAGGAATTTCTCTTGGCACTGCTACGGCGCTGATTGCATCGAGTGCATGGTGGTTGCCAGAACTTGTCAGTCATCAGATCACGGCTTCTTTCGTTGTGCGAGTGTTGATTGCCGTTGTCGTGGTCATGCCATTTGGGCTCACGATGGGAACAGCGATGCCCACAGGATTGCGACGCATGGAGCGCATCGTCGTTGAGTCGACTCCGTTTGCGTGGGCCGTCAATGGCTTTGCGTCAGTGGTGGCCGCCGCAGCGGCAACTGTTCTTGCCCTCGAGGTGGGGTTCTTTGTCGCAACTTTGGCGGGAGCTGGGGCATATTTCGTGGCATTGGTGACGTCTCAGATGGCGTCGTGGGACAAGTAGTCTGCGAACGAAGACAAAGGAGACACACGTGGGCGTTCGACGAGTAGTGACAGGGCATAAAAACGGCAAAGCAGTCTTTGCGTCGGATACAGAGGTAGAACCACTGGTGATGGCACTGCAACCCAGTGCCGAGTTTTACAGGCTCTGGGGAGGCGACACCACGGCGACATTTCCCGATGATGGTTCAGCACCACCTCAGATCACGTATTTCCCCCCAGTGGGTGGTTTTCGGTTTGGTCTTTTCACGGTTGCTCCAAATGATGCCCCTGGGCCAGCAGCAGATGTTGATGTGGAGGCAGGGCTCGCCGAGATGGAGGCCAAACTTCCAGGGCTGATGTCGTACCTCGAGCCAGAAAATCCGGGGATGCATACAACTGACACGATTGATTTTGAAGTTGTGTTGTCAGGAGAAGTTGTGCTGGAACTTGATGACGGAGTGGAAAAAGTCTTACGCGTGGGGGATACGGTCGTGCAAAATGGCACGCGACATCGTTGGAGCAATCGGGGTTCCGTTCCGGCAGTGCTTGCTGTCATTTTGCTGGGCGCACATCACGAGAAATTTCAGAAGTAATACCTTTACGTTTCGTAAACCGACTACTTAACTTCTCGTACAACTACTCGTTGTACGAGTGAGGACAAAACTAGTTTTGAAGTGTGGTAGATGTTGCTGTGCAGACTGTGCCAGCAATACACCGCCTGACCGTGCGTCCCGCCGGAGACGATCCCCGCTGCACTGTCCTTTTGCAAGACGCCATAGACCTAGGGATCACCACATTGCGATCAGTGCAGATTCATGACCTCGTGTTTGTGCGCGGAGACGTCAACGAGCAAGATCGTCAACAACTTCAAGAACTGTTGGTTGATCCGCTTCTACAGGAGGCGTCCTGGAATGCTTTTCAGTCCACGACGCAACATGTCGTTGAGAGCGCTCTGCACTCAGGCGTCACAGATTCGGTTGCTCACGAGTTGCATCGCGTTGCCGCACGACTCGGCGTCACAATCGAAGCAGTTGCCACAGGGAAGAGATTCGAACTCAACGGCGCACTGACACATGCAGATTTAGACATCCTGGTAGGCAAACTGCTCGTCAATCCCGTGATCGAAAACTGCGCAATAGATACTGCGATTCTTCCAGCATTTGCAGACTCAGGTACGTCAATGCCCGCTGGGGTTTCTTATGTCTCGATAGCGTCAGATGCGACTGATGATGATCTGCAAAAATTGAATCTTCAGCGTGGACTTGCTATGGATATCGAAGAGTTGCGTGCTGTGCGCGATCACTATGCATCAGCTGGCGCAGTTGCACGAGATATCGAATTGGAATCAATTGCCCAGACCTGGAGCGAACATTGTGCCCATAAAACATTTCGGGCTTCAATAACTCTTGATGATGGAACAACTATTCCATCACTGATTAATCAGTTGCGTGACACGACAGAAATTATTGATGCACCATATGTGGTGAGTTCATTCGTCGGCAATGCTGGGATTATTTCGTTTGTCCCTGGCACAACGATTGCTCTGAAATGCGAAACACACAATCATCCAAGCGCCATTGAGCCATTTGGGGGAGCAAATACTGGAGTAGGTGGTGTCATTCGTGATGTGCTCGGTGCATCACATTTGCCGATCGCGTGTACAAATATTTTGTGCTTCGGAACACCGACGACACAAGCGAGTGATCTGCCAGAGGGAGTATTTCATCCACGACGTATTCGTGCAGGAGTTATTGCAGGCATTGCTGACTACGGAAACAAGATTGGTCTTCCGACCGTGGCTGGCGCGGTGTTATACGACGACGGATACATTGCCAACCCACTCGTATACGCCGGTTGTATTGGTGTGGCGTATCGTCCGTATAACGCTCAACTTCCAGAGCCTGGGGATCGCATCATTGTGCTGGGTGGTCGTACTGGGCGAGATGGATTACGTGGGGCAACTTTTTCGTCGATGACAATGGACGCCACAACGGGGGATGTATCGGGGGCGAGCGTTCAAATCGGTGATCCGATCACTGAAAAATTACTGATTGATGTTTTAGGTCGCGGTCAAGATTTGTTCAGGTCAATTACAGACTGCGGAGCGGGTGGTTTGTCGTCGGCAATCGGAGAGATGGCCCAGGACATCGGAGCGTGCGTTGAACTGAGTGAGCTTCCGCTCAAATATCCGGGTCTTGCGCCATGGGAGATCTGGCTGTCAGAAGCACAAGAACGAATGGTCGTCGCAGTGCAAGATGCTGGTGCACTCAAAGAGGCCTGTGAACGATTCGGGGTGGAATTCACCGATGTTGGTTTTTTCACCGGAGATGGACGTCTAGTCGTGCATCATGGCGGCAACGTTGTTGTTGATCTCGATCTTGAGTTCTTGCACAATGGTCGTCCGCAACGCCACATGCATGCTGTAATGCCGAGTCCAGTGCGCGAGTTGATGACGCCAGTGCAGTTCAGTACAAAATTTGGAAACATCGATGTAGTTGACTCACTTAAGCGACTCTTGTCTCACCCCAACATCGCAAGCAAAGCCGCCATCATTCATCGTTATGACCATGAGATCAGGGGAGCAACGCTTGTGCGCCCACTCATTGGCGCTTGTGCTGACGGGCATGCCGACGGTGTAGTCATTGCTGAGCCACTAGATACTCACGGTATTGCAATCGGAATCGGGGTGAATCCGTGGTTTGGAGTTCTTGATGCAGAACGCATGGCATTGTCAGTTGTTGACGAAGCGATGCGCAATGTTGTTGCCGTCGGAGCCGATCCAGATTCGGTTGCACTTCTTGACAATTTTTCGTGGGGAGATCCGCGGCGGTCGTCGACTCTGGGAGATCTTGTGGCAGCAGTGCAGGGGTGCTGCGATGCAGCCTTGGCTTTTCGGGCACCGTTTGTATCTGGAAAAGATTCTCTCAACAACGAATATCTCGGTAGTGACGGTGAACGGCATTCTGTTCCGCCGACATTAGTTATCACCGCTGTCGCGCATGTTCCTGATGTGGAATCCACAATCACTCCGGATCTGAAAGCGAGCGGCAATCTTGTCGTACTCTTGGGCAATACCAGCCTTGAGTTTGGGGCAAGTCATCTCGCCATTGTGCACAGTGTGACAGACGCTGGAGCAGTGCCTGCTTTTGATGCTTCTGCTCCTCGCCGTTACCGCCTCTTACATCGCGCGATTCGTGATGGACTCGTGCGAGCCTGTCACGATATTGCCGAAGGTGGTATTGCCGTTGCCCTTGCTGAAATGGCGATTGCTGGGCGCATGGGCGTCGAGATGACATCCAACCTGTCGGCGGCACAGTTATTTAGTGAGTCAAACGGAAGATTTCTTTTGGAAGTATCTCCCGCGCATCTTGACACAATTATTGAGCGATTCGGCGATGAAGCAACTGTCATTGGTCTTGTCACCACCGAACAAGAGATGATATTGCCAAGCAAACAGAGTGTATCTATTCATGCATTGTGCAGCGCGTGGCAGGAAATCTCATGACTCTGCCAGTTGCCGCTGTGCTGTGTGCTCCCGGCACAAATCGTGATAACGATGTGTTGTTTGCTCTGCAATTAGCAGGTGCGTGTCCTGTGGCCATATTGACGAATGAACTGTTGCAAAATCCGTCTCGTGTTAATGATGCTGATATTTTGGTAATTGCTGGTGGTTTTTCATATGCCGATGCTCTTGGTGCCGGTCGACTTTTTGCTGTCGAACTCGAGCACGCGGTTGGCGCACAAATTGCAACTGCGATCAATGAACGTCGGCCAATTATCGGAATCTGTAATGGATTTCAAACTCTTGTTCGCATGGGCATCTTGCCAGGCAGCGGTCAACGCGCCGCATTGGGACATAATACGAGTGGTGTTTTCGATTGTCGTTGGGTAGAACTTAAGCCCAGTTCGCAGAAGTGTGTCTGGACTCAGAATCTGACCGAGAACATCGAATGTCCAATTGCGCATGGCGAAGGCCGTTTCACATGTGACGACGACACGCTGTCGTACTTGCAGCGCAGTGATCAAGTGGCATTGCGATACATCTCGACCAATCCCAATGGTTCTGTTGACAATATTGCGGGTGTTTGTGATTCGACAGGAGTGGTGTTGGGATTAATGCCGCATCCCGAAAATCATGTTGTGCGACGCCAACACCCACAATCTCATCGTGGCGTCTCGCGAGGTCTCGGATTATCCATCTTTCAGTCAGGAGTATGTTATGCCCGTCGTTGAAGCCTGCACCGATATTTCGTTGCCACTCTCAGACCGCCGCGCGGGGAAAGTGCGTGTGTCGTACGCGTTGCCAGATACTCGACGTTTGTTCGTCACCACGGATCATCTATCGGCTTTTGATCGCATTGTCGCGAATGTTCCGTATAAAGGCCAAGTGCTCAACCAGTTGGCTGCATGGTGGTTCATTCAGACGCGCAACATTGTCAATAACCACTTCATTGACTGTCCAGATCCGAACGCAACGATTGGTCATGCTGCCCAGCCTTTGCCAGTCGAGGTTGTTGTGCGAGGAGTCATCACTGGTTCTACATCAACGTCGCTCTGGCGCCAGTATGACCAAGGCGCACGAAATATCTACGGGTATGAGTTTCCCGATGGTCTTGGTAAGAACACGTTGTTGCCTCATGCCATTATCACGCCAACAACAAAAGGTGATGCCGGAGCACACGACGAACCGTTGACGTGTGCTGAAGTGACGCAACGAGGACTCGTGGATACAGATGTCTGGAATATCGTGCAAGAAGCTGCCTTGGCACTGTTCGCATATGGCCAAGATGTGGCTAAGCGCGCGGGACTGTTGCTCGCTGACACCAAGTATGAGTTTGGGATTGCTGCGGATGGTTCAGTGATGTTGATTGACGAAATGCACACACCAGATTCGTCGCGATTCTGGGAGTTGTCGTCGTATCAACAGCGCCTCTCTGCAGGTGCTGAGCCTGAGAGTCTTGACAAGGAACCAGTGCGACTTGCTCTTGACGCGATCGGCTATCGCGGTGACGGTGATCCGCCACCACTTGATGTATCGGTGATTGCTGCAACAACAGATCGCTACATTGCTGCATACACACGCCTCACAGGTGAGGTGTTTAAGCACGGTGAGTATCCGGTGCAAAGTCGCTTATTGCGTTCCCTTCAACAGTCAGGAATAGTATGAAACCGCTTGTCATTATTTTGATGGGATCACCAGCCGATGCAGACCACTGCACCAAGATTCAAAGCGCCGCTACTAAATTTGGGCTTGACGTTGTTGTCCGCGTGGGCTCTGCGCATCGAACCCCAGAACATGTCCTCAACCTCGTGCGTAATCACGATGCAGAGCCACGGCCAAAAGTTTTTATAACAGTTGCTGGTCGCTCAAATGCGTTATCTGGATTCACTGATCCGCAGGTATCTGCTCCAGTGATTGCATGTCCACCACCAGGCGACGAAGTTGATCTGTGGAGCAGTCTGCGAATGCCCCCAGGCGTTGGTTGTGCAGTCGTTCTTGAACCTATCAATGCGGCTTTGATTGCAGCCAAGATACTGGCAGGTCACGATCCAGAGGTGGCGCAAAAAGTATCTGAATATCAAGCAGAACAACGTGCGCGAGTTCTTGGCGCAGATGCGCAGGTTTATCATGGGTGAGCATCAATTTTCGGACCTGATGGCTGATCGCCTTCATGAAGAGTGCGGAGTGGTTGGGATTTCATCTCCATCTGATGATGTGGCGCAGATGGTGTTTTTTGGTTTATTCGCATTGCAGCATCGAGGTCAAGAAGCTGCAGGGATTGCGGTGTCCGATGGCGTGCAAGCGCGTATCCACAAAGATGATGGTTTAGTGAGCCATGTTTTTAATGCGTCAACGCTTGCCCCATTGCGTGGACCTCACGGCATTGGGCACACACGGTATTCAACGACAGGAGGTTCTGGATCACGCAACGCACAACCATTCTTGGTTGAGACAGTGCACGGACCACTTGCTGTTGCGCATAACGGCAACCTCGTCAATGCCCATGAGTTGCGTGCAGAACTACTGGCGCGAGGTTTTGGGCTCACTGCGTCGTCAGACACTGAAGTCATGACTCTGATGTTGGCATCGGCCGGGGGACAAACATGGGAAGATCGGCTGGCGCGCACATTGTCATCATGGACAGGTGCATACTCGCTTGTCATTTTGGTCGAAGATCGAGTCATCGCGGTACGCGACCCTTGGGGATTTCGTCCATTGTCGGTGGGTCGTTTGCCTGATGGTGGATACGCCGTTGCGTCTGAGACATGCGCGTTAAGCACGTTGGGCTGTAAAGAAATGTCTGAGGTTGCACCTGGCGAGATCATTACATTGCGGGGCACCGAGATGAGTCGTCGTCAAGCACTTGTGCCAGCAGTGAAAGCCGCTCGCTGTACGTTTGAATTTGTTTATTTCTCTCGTCCTGACTCACAGTGGGACGGGCTTAGTGTGCATGGTGTTCGCCAACGCATGGGAGAACAGCTTGCGCGTGAATCTGCAGTCGAGGCAGATGTGGTTGTCCCTGTGCCTGACTCATCTATCCCGGCTGCGGTGGGGTACTCGCGACAAAGTGGTATCCCGTACAACGATGGCCTCATCAAGAACCGCTATATCGGTCGAACTTTCATTGAGCCCACCACGCTCATGCGAGAACGTGGCGTTGCAATGAAGTTCAATGCGCTGGCAGAAAATCTGACTGGGCGCCGAGTTATTTTGATAGATGATTCTCTCGTGCGCGGGACAACGGCTGGACCTTTGGTGCAACTACTGCGAGAGGCGGGTGCAACCGAAGTTCATCTACGAATTACGAGTCCACCCATTAAGCACCCATGCCACTTTGGCGTTGATATGGGTCACGACAATGATTTGATTGCCGCGCGGCTAAATCTTGAAGAGTTGTGCAAAGTTGTTAAAGCTGATTCATTGGCATTTTTATCATTAGACGGAATGATGTCTGCGGTTGGTCGTCAAGATGGATATTGCAATGCATGCTTTACTGGTGAATACCCCGTTGCAGTGCAAGCGCCACGACGCAAAGATTCATTTGAGCAGGTATTGGCGTGACATCAAACGCACCTCTCACGATTCTCGTACTCGGGAGCGGGGGTCGCGAGCATGCCATGGCCTTGTGTGCAAAGCAATCACTACGCTGTGGTCGCCTGTTGGTATCACCCGGAAATGCGGGTATGCCAGGTGAACGATTCAATATTGCAGTCAACGATGTTGAAGGAGTTGTCGCACTGTGCGTTGCCCAAAAGGTCGACCTTGTCTTGGTTGGTCCCGAGGCTGCGCTTGCAGTAGGTGTTGTCGATGCACTCGTGGCAGCAGATATTCAAGCGTTTGGACCAACGCGCGAACTCGCGCAACTGGAGTCGTCTAAGGCCTTTACTCGGGCGCTGGCCAACACGCTGGGTATTCCAAGCCCGCGATATGCAACTTTTGCCAAGGGTCAGGCAGATGATGCAACCAAGTGGTGGAAAAATCTTGATGCCGCAGTTGTTATCAAGCAATCTGGTCTTGCAGGTGGAAAGGGTGTTGATGTTCCGTCCAACACAGCAGAAACAATCGCTGCGATTTCTGCTGCATGCGCAATCGGGGAAGTCGTTGTTGAAGAGTGTCTCCGCGGCCCTGAAGTTTCATTAATCGCCATGTGCGATGGGACAACTGCAATCGCATTGCCAATTGCACAGGATCACAAACGTATTGCAGAAGGTGACCTCGGACAAAATACTGGCGGAATGGGTGCGTATGCTCCGGTCACAACACCGTACGCAACAGATGAACTGTGCGCAGTATTTATCCAGCCTGTACTCGATCATTTTGCTGCACTCGGCACACCATATAAAGGAGTGTTATATGCAGGGCTGATGCTGACTGATGACGGACCCCGTTTGCTTGAATACAACTGTCGCTTTGGGGATCCAGAAGCACAAGTTCTTCTCTCTCTTTTGAATACAGATCTTGTCGAAATCGTGCTTGCCTGTATTGGCGGAACTCTTGCGAATGTCTCTGTCAAGATAAAGTCTGCAAGTGCATTAGCGGTGGTGATAGTGGCGGCCGATTATCCAGCCAACCCCACGCTCGGAGACGTTGTGACGGGTCTTTCTATTGAAGAACTGCAAACGAACGTGTATCACGGCGGAACTGAGTCTCACAATGGTGATGTAGTGACAAGTGCGGGCAGGGTTGTTACCGTCGTTGGTGTTGGTGCCGATCTAGCGACCGCACGTGACTATGCCTACAAGAGAGTAGAAAAGATTTCGTTTGCTGGCTCGTACTACCGACGAGACATTGGATGGCGTGCACCTGCTGCATCGCTGACGACATATTCTGGAGCAGGGGTAGATATCGATGAAGGTAATCGAGCAGTTGAATTGCTCAAGGAGAGTGTCGCTTCAACATCAACAGACCAAGTATTGCGAGGAGTCGGAGCATTCGGTGGTGCACTGGACGTGTCATTTCTCAAAGAGTTTAAACATCCCGTGTTGGTGGCATCTACTGATGGCGTCGGCACCAAAGTAGAGCTAGCCGCACGAACTGGTCGAGTGCGCGGAACTGGTCACGACATTGTGAATCATTGCATCAACGATGTATTGGTACAGGGAGCAAAGCCGATGTTTTTCCTTGACTATTTAGCGTCATCACGAATTGATGCCGAGATGGTGGCAGAAGTGGTTGCCGGAATGTCGGCTGCGTGTGCAGATTCCGGAACTGTATTGCTAGGCGGCGAGACCGCGGAAATGCCAGGTGTATACGCACCAGGAGCATTTGATATCGCCGGAACACTTGTCGGGGTCGTCGAGCGTGATGAGTTATTGCCGCGTTCAAATATTGGGCCTGGGGATGTGCTCATCGGACTTGCTTCAAGCGGGCCACACACCAACGGGTATTCACTTTTGCGAAAAATATTTGAATGGCTGCCACTTAATGTCGCACCACCCCCGCTCATGCGCCCACTCATTGACGCACTGCTTGAACCACACCGCAGTTATTTGCAACTGTTGTCGCCACTCTTAGTTGATACGCGCCTAAAGGCTCTCGTGCACATCACAGGTGGTGGACTAGTCGAAAATATTCCACGTGTGCTGCCGTGCGGAGTAAGTGCCAAGGTCACTCTTGGCTCGTGGCCAACTCCGCCCCTGTTCCAACTTGTTGAGCAACTCACGTCACTTGGAACCGATGAGTTGTACCGCACGTTGAATATGGGGATTGGGATGGTGCTTATTGTGGGCGCCACAGACGCATCAGCCGTACAAAAATTAATGACCGAAGACTCGTGGATTATCGGAGAACTGTGCGCAAGTGTCAGTGACTCAGATGAAGTTGTTTTGCAATGACTGACAGAATGCGTTTACTTGTCATGGTGTCTGGCAACGGAACAAACTTGCAAGCGATTCTTGACGCCTGTGCAGACGGCTGGCTGACCGCAGATGTCGTTGGAGTTATCAGCAACAAAGCCGACGTAACGGCACTTGTTCGGGCCGCAAAAGCTGGAGTCCCCACAGTGGTGTTGATGCCCCGTCCCGAAGAAGACCGTAGACAATATGACCGTCGCCTTGGCGATATCGCTCGCACATTTACCCCAGACCTTGTGGTACTTGCAGGGTTTATGAGAGTCTTATCAATGGAGTTTCTTGCGCATTATCCACAACGAGTTGTCAACTTGCATCCAGCATTGCCTGGTGAACTTGTCGGAACTCACGCCATCGAACGAGCCTTTGCAGAATCCCGAGATAATTGGCGTACTCATAGCGGAGTCACAGTTCATCTTGTTCCAGATGAAGGTGTTGATACTGGGCCTGTGTTGGCGAGTGCGGTGGTACCGATCCATGCCGACGACACACTCGAATCTTTTACCGAGCGTATGCATCAACAAGAACATGAATTGTTGGTTCAAACGCTCGGGGCATTATGTCGACAGCAAACTCTTCAGCAACCAAGGGAGGTATCGCAATGAATTCATTAAATCATCAGCTTTTTACGCCACTTGAGGGACTCACTTTTGACGATGTTGTTTTAGTTCCAGGCTTCAGCGATATCTTGCCAGACAAGGTTAATGTGGCAACACAACTTGCAGGTGAGATCAACTTGGAAATGCCTATCGTGTCAGCGGCGATGGACAAGGTGACTGAGGCGCCAATGGCAATCGCATTGGCTCGCGTAGGAGGTCTTGGTATTCTGCATCGCAACATGACAATTGAAGAACAAGAGAGCCATGTTCAGCGTGTCAAGCGTTCGCAGTCTGGAATGATTACTGATCCAGTGACTCTGCCAATCACGGCAACGCTCGCCGATGCCGAGACACTAATGAACCGATACCACTTTTCTGGTGTTCCTATTACGGATGACAAAGGTGTCTTGCTCGGAATTCTTACTAATCGCGATATTCGCTTTTGTGAGGCGTCTGACTACACGCGACCTGTTTCGGATTTTATGACGAGTGCCCCACTCGTGACAGCACAAGTCGGAACATCACTGCTGGATGCTCGAGCAATTCTGCAGCAGCATCGAATCGAAAAACTTCCTCTTGTTGATGAACTTGGGCGACTCAAAGGTCTGATCACCGTCAAAGACATCATGAAGAGCAAGAATTATCCAACGGCGACACGAGATTCAGGTGGGCGATTGCGCGTTGGTGCTGCAGTTGGAGTTGGCCCAGACCTTGAGGCACGCGTGAGTGCACTTGTCGCTGCTGGCGTTGATGTTGTGGTCGTCGATACTGCACACGGACATACAGAAGGAGTCCTCACTGCTGTGAGGCGCATAAAAAATAGTTGGCCGTTGTTGCCAGTGATAGCAGGAAACGTCGTCACAGAAGAAGGCGTTGATGCATTGGCTGATGTTGGAGTTGACGGAATCAAAGTCGGCGTCGGGGCTGGTTCAATTTGCACAACTCGCGTGATTGCAGGTGCTGGCATGCCTCAACTGTCAGCCGTGTGGTTTACAGCGCAACGGGCGGCAAAACGAGGATTACCAATTATCGCCGATGGCGGAATTACGTACTCTGGCGACTTAGTGAAAGCTTTTGCTGCTGGCGCGCAAGTAGTGATGCTTGGAAGTTTGTTGGCAGGCACCGATGAAGCACCCGGTGACTTGGAGCTATTTGAAGGTCGCCGATACAAGACATATCGCGGCATGGGATCTATTGGAGCGATGCAGGGACTTGGGGCTGATCGCTATGGCACAGGTCAAGGCGAGGGGATCAGCCGCCAAAAACTCGTCCCCGAAGGCATCGAAGGGCGCGTTGCGTATTCGGGGTCACTCGGAGATGTGGTGTATCAACTGATCGGCGGTTTGCGATCGGGCATGGGATATGTGGGCGCGGAGTCATTGTCGGAACTTGCCGAGAAGGCGCGTTTTATGCGAGTCACCACGGCCGGTCGCGAAGAAAGTCATCCCCATGACGTCACCATCACTCATGAGGCGCCCAACTATCACCAATAGATGTTCTTGGAGTTTCGTGTTCAGGAGATGTTCTGCGACAGGCTAGAAATAGTGGATGGGAAACAACAAGTTATTGGGCAAGGTGGCCATCGTCAGCGGTGGTGCACGGGGAATGGGGGCAGCCGAAGCGGCATTGTTCGTTAGCGAAGGCGCCAAAGTGGTGATCACTGACGTGCTGGATGAAGACGGCAAGCTCAAGGCAAAAGAAATCTCTCCAGATGGGTCAACGTGCGTGTTCATGCATCACGATGTAACCGACAAAGA
>SHUT01000043.1 GCA_009691255.1 Ilumatobacteraceae bacterium | reverse complement strand
GATTGCTTCTTCTGCATCTTTGACGAGCAAACTTGCACCTGTTCGTCGGATTTCGTGCACATCGGGATGAGCACCACGCATGACAAGACCAGAGGTGCGATCTGATGTGTCTTGCGATGTCGATAACAGTGATGCAGCAAAAGCTCGAGCAGCTTCGTCTTTGCCGCAGCCGTCTGGTCCGATGAGCAAGTACGCGTGTACGGGGTTGATGCTGGCAAGTTGTAGTTTGTTGACTGCAACTTGTTGACCAACAATTGCTTCCCACGTAGATGTCATGACAGTTCTTTTAGGCGCTGTGTGACTGCAATCTGAATAGCCTTCTCGACTTCGTCTTTGGACTGTGTGCCGTCCACAATGATCCAATCACCTTCAGTGTGAATGAGTGTGTGGAACCCATCGTTGACTCGTGAAAAGAAGTTGGCTCCCTCGCGCTCAAAGCGATCAGGTGTGCGCTTGGCAAGTCGCTCATTGAGAATTTCTGTGGGGACAGAGATAAAAACAACGATGTCTGGTAAATGTCCATGAAGCGCCCACTCGCTAATACTGCGAAGAGTGGCAATATCAAGTCCACGACCAAAGCCCTGGTATGCAAGCGTTGAGTACACGCTACGATCGCTGACGACATGTCGATCGCTGTCAAGTGCAGGGCGAATAACTTCTGCAAAGTGTTGGGCTCGATCGGCAGCCATGAGAAGAGCCTCTGTTCGGGGATTCATGTCGGTGTTGTCGGTGTCAGCCAAGATGCTTCGCAGGAGTGTGCCAATGCGGGTACCCCCTGGTTCGCGCGTGAGCACCGCATCTAATGATGTTGCGAGACGCACTGCATGAGTGCTTTTTCCGCAACCCTCAAGACCCTCAAGGGCGATATAGCGGGCGGTTGTCATCTACTAATCATTAGCAGAATTATGTTGCACTTCTGATTTCGTAGCCTTTTTCTTGGCAGGAGACTTCTTCGCTACTGGCTTTTTCTTGGCCGTAGCCTTTTTCTTGGCCGTAGCCTTTTTCTTGGCCGTAGCCTTCTTCTTCGCTACTGCCTTCTTCTTCGCTGCGGTCTTTTTGGCAGGGGTACGTTTGTCGCCACGTTTTTTTGGTCCACCATTGATCTCGATATATTCGCGGCGCAGTTGCAAAAGTTCGTATGCCCGCTCATTTGTCATTTCTTCAAGACGATCTCCGCGAGTGAGGCCAGCATTGGTTTCACCATCTGTGATGTAGTCCCCAAAACGACCTTCTTTGGCGACAACTGGTTTGCCGCTTGCGGGGTCGTTGCCGAATTCCTTGAGTGGTGGTTTTGGTGCAGCCCGTCCTCGACCAAACACACGGGGTTGAGCCAAGAGGGCGAGTGCTTCAGAAAGTGTGATCGTGAGCAATTGCTCTTCGGTCGTGATTGAGCGACTTTCTTTGCCTTTACTGACGTACGGTCCGTATCGACCATTTTGTGCCGTGATTATTTCGCCGTCAGTTGGGTCTGCGCCAATTGTGCGGGGGAGCGATAAGAGATCTTGTGCATCAAGCATTGTGATGCGATCAATATTCATCGTCTTGAAAAGCGAGACCATCTTTGGCTTTTCCATCCCCGTAGGTGGTTCGTCCATTGTTCCCCACTGCACGTATGGTCCATATCGGCCAGATTTTGCAAACACAGGGAAACCTTCTATTTCACCTATGGGGGTGTCGCCTTTTGGAGCTGCCAACAAGACAAGCGCTGCCTCAAGCGTTAATTCATCTGGTGTCATCGTGTCAGGAACGCCAGCGGTATTTTCGCCACTACGAACATATGGACCATACAAACCGGGCTTAACGATGACGTCTTCGCCGGTGGCTGGATGTGCACCTAATATAAAGGTATTAAGCGATGCGGCGTCAATCGTGTCGAGGTTGCTCGAGACCACTGCTTTTAGTCCAGGCAAATGCGGATCGTCTTCGACTCCCCAGTAGAACTTCTTGAGCCACTCCTCTTTTTGTTGTTCGCCACGAGCAATCGCGTCAAGGTCTTCTTCGACACCAGCAGTGAAGTCATAGTCGATCAGTGAGTTGAAGTGGTTTTCCATCAACTTGATAACAGAGAACGCGGTCCATGTCGGAACAAGCGATGTTCCTTTTTTCCAGAGATAATGGCCGCGATCAACCATTGTCGAGATAATGGAAGCCCATGTGCTGGGGCGACCGATACCTTTTTCTTCAAGTTTTTTGACCAGAGACGCTTCTGTAAAACGCGCTGGCGGAGTAGTGGCATGTCCGATGGCGGTGTACTCACTGACACGGAGTTGTTGGCCAACCGTGAGGGGTGGCAACAATAGTGTGGTTTCTGCGTCGTCTTTTTGATCGTCTTCGTCCACGGACTCTTCGTATGCCTGGCGATAGCCAGCAAAAGTAATTGTGGTTCCGCTCGCGCTGAAGTCGCACTCACTGCGCGCAGTGTCTGTTGATGTGGCGGCCATACGAATACTGACTGTCACGCCGATGGCATCTGCCATTTGCGATGCAAGAGTTCGTTGCCAGATAAGGCGATACAGACTCTGTTCTTGTTGCTTGAGGTCGCCTTGCAGTTGCTCTGGCGAACGCAACGGAAGTGCCGGCCTAATCGCTTCGTGGGCTTCTTGTGCGTTCTTTACTTTAGATGAATAGACGTGCGCTGACGAGGGAAGATACTGCGCACCGAAATCACTCTTGATATGCGCCCGAACATCGTTGATCGCATCTACACTAAGAACAACGCTGTCAGTACGCATGTAGGTGATGTAGCCACGCTCGTACAAACTTTGAGCAGTGCTCATGACTTGTCGACCAGATAGTCGCAACTTGCGCCCACCTTCTTGTTGCAATGTGCTTGTCATAAATGGTGGCTTAGGAGAAGAACGGTAGGGCTTGTCTTCGATGCTTCGGACCGTCAGTGCGACATCATCAAGTCCAGTCACCAAAGTATTCGCACGCGCTTCGGTCAGCACTAGGACGTCTTGCTTTGGGATTCCGCTCTGGTCAAAATCTTTTCCGGTAGCGAGGCGCGCACCGTCAACACCAATAAGTTTTGCCGAAAAGACTGGCTGTGTGGCGACCATTGCTTCAATATCAAAATAAGTTGCCGCCCGAAAGGCAATACGTTCGCGTTCGCGTTCGACGACCAAACGCAAGGCGGGGCTCTGCACACGACCTGCTGATAGCCCACGGTTTACGCGACGCCAAAGAACCGGCGACACTTCGTATCCGTAGAGGCGGTCCAAGATACGGCGAGTTTCTGCTGCGTCAACGAGCCCGTAGTCAATCGCGCGAGGATTGGCAACGGCTTCCAGAATCGCCTTTTTGTTGATCTCGTGAAACACCATTCGATGAACTTCAACCTTGGGCTTGAGATGTTCAAGTAAGTGCCACGAGATTGCTTCTCCTTCGCGATCCTCGTCAGTTGCAAGGTATAGGGCCGACGCATTTTTCATCAACAACTTGAGTTCTTTGACGACTTCCTTGCCGCGAACAGTTAACTCCCAATTGGGCTTGAAGCCGTTTTCAACATCTACGGCAAGGCCTTTACTTGGCAGATCAGCAATATGCCCAACAGATGAGCGAACGTCGAACTCATCTCCTAGATACTGGGCGATGGTTTTTGCCTTGGCGGGGGACTCAACAATGACTAATGGCTTGGACATGACTGCTTAGGGCTAGGTGATAAGACCCCTCGCTGTCAAGGCAATACGGGCAAACGCTTATTGCACTAGGGCGAGAGCGGGGGGTCGAACGCAGATTGGCGGTACCGTTCGGGTTAATGCAAAGCAATTCTTCGCCAGACGCTCGGGGTTCAGTGCTACCCGCCGTTGGACGAGTGACGCGCCTTGATCGGGGGTGGAGCACGGTGTTGTTTGAGGACTCCACGGTAATGCGGGTGCGCAATTTTGGAGTTGACATTGCCGTTGGTGATCGGGTGCATGTCACTGCTGACGGTGAAAAAATTGCCGAGGTTTTGTTGCGTACGAGTGCCCTTGTACGACGTGCATCATTTGAAGGAGCACTAGCAGAGCGACATGTAGTTGCTGCCAACATCGACACGGTGTTCCTGGTGCATGCGGCATCATCTCCCCCTAACCAGCGTCGGCTTGAGCGCGAACTGATTCTTGCTTTTGATAGTGGCGCGACACCAGTAATTGTTTTAACAAAAAATGATATTGCTGATCCAGACCATGTCACTTCACTTGTTGATGCGTTGACGCAGGTTGCTGCAGGCGTGGCGATACATGTGGTGAGTGGAATCACCGGAAACAATGTTGATGTCTTGCGTGAATATGCCACTGATGGACGAACAATTGCCCTAATGGGCGCGAGTGGTGTCGGCAAATCAACGCTAATCAATGCACTTGTCGGTCATGCGGTGCAACGCACGGCAGAAGTGCGCGAAGGTGATCAGCGCGGAAGACACACCACAGTTGCAGCTGAATTAGTGGCTTTGCCGACTGGCGGATGGTTGCTCGATACCCCCGGTTTACGGGCAGTCACGCTGTGGACAAGTGGACAGGGCATTGAGCGTGCTTTTCCCGATATTTTTAGTCTTGTTGACAATTGCAGGTTTAGAGACTGTAAGCATCAAGATGAGCCGGGCTGTGCTGTTCAGCAGGCAATTATCAATGGAACGTTGCCAGAGATTCGGCTGCAAAGTATGCGCCGACTTGTCGCAGAAGAAGAAGCCGTTGAGCGTGAGCAAGAAGAAAAAGAAAAGTCTTATGACAAACGCGGAATGCGTCGGCCTGCTACAGATAAGAACTCGTAGTTATTGTTGAATAAAGTCAATACCGACAATTGCTCCGTGTGTCGGTGGGTCTAAGACAAAAGTTTTTGCCCCATGATCATCGGCGCATTGTTGAACAATGGCAAGACCGAGTCCAGACCCAGGCATTGAACGCGTTGCAGTGGCGCGGTAGAAGCGATCAAAGATGCGTGGCTTGTCTTCGTCTGCGATTCCGGGACCATGATCACGCACTTGCACACGGGCACCGGTGACGATGACCTCAATGTCTGCCCCGATCAAACTGAACTTGATGGCGTTGTCAATGAGATTGCTGATTGCGCGCTCAACTTGTTGTGGGCGGATTTGTATCATCGCTGGATCATTGACAAGTATTGCAATGTTTCCGGTTGTGCGACGACGGGCGCGGGTCACAATGTCTGTCGTGAGCTCACCGAGATTGACGGCTTCAAGATCTTCTGACTGTCGGTGGTCTGTGGTGAGCGCACTGAGTTCTGTGCTGAGGTCAGCAAGTTCGTCAACTTCTGCGCGCATGTCGGCAAGAATTGCTGCTCTGTCGGAGTCTGAAAGATTCGAACGCTCAAGTAACTCTGTGTTGGCGCGCAAACTAGTGAGCGGAGTTCGCAGTTCGTGACTGGCATCTTGCACGAGTTGACTCTGCCGGTTGAGGCTGGAGCGCAGAGCCGTCAGCATGGTATTGAAACTCGTTGCCAATTGACGTACTTCTGTGTCGCCACTCACTATGACCTCATGATCAAGATTCTGTGTCGCGGCAATTGATTCGGCAGCCTGCGCAAGTTGCTCAAGGGGTTTGCTGGTGCGGCGTGCGAATAACCAACCCAAAAGCGTGGCGGTGAAGAATCCAATCAAAGTAATCAAGGCAAACCAAAGTCGCATCCCGGCTCGCGCATCTTGAATATCTTGAATATCTTTGCCCACCTTGATGAGTGCGCCGTTGTTGAGTGGCACTGACAACACTCGGTATGTGCGGTCATCCGTGGTGACTGTACTGCGATGAAAGCCGACTCTCTTTTGTGATAGCGCGATATCAGTTGGTGTCAGCAGGAGTTCAATGGGCCCCGCGCTCGCCAAAATGTCACCGTTAGCGTTGATAATTTGTGTGACAGTGTCAAATTCTGCTTGCAGAAGTGAATCCGACAAAGGGCGATTGCGGCGTTGTCCGGGCATTTGTTGATTCGGACGGGTGAGACCGTCCGCGATGAGTTGAACTCGCGCATCAAGAGTCTTGTCGACTTCGTTGCGCAATTGACGAGTAGCAACCATGTACGCGCCAGTTCCGACTGCAACGACAACCAAAAGAACGAGTGACCCAGTAAGGAGTGCGAAGCGTGTGCGAAGCGTCATTTTTCACGTACCACATAGCCGATGCCGCGCACCGTGTAGACCAACCGTGACTCATTTCCTTCTTCAGTTTTGCGTCTGAGGTAACCGATATACACATCAAGTGATTTGGAGTGTGTCTCAAAGTCGTAGCCCCAAATTGCTTCGTAGATCTTTTCGCGCGACAGCACGATTCCGGGTTGTTGCATTAGTAGTTCAAGTAAATCAAACTCAGTTTTGGTGAGTTGTAATTGCCGTTCGCCACGACTGACTTCGCGACGCATGGGGTCAAGAATAAGATCGCCGACCCGCAACTGTGCGGCATTGGTTGGTGAAAAGTTGCGACGTAGCAATGCTCGCACTCGTGCAAGTAGTTCGTCTACCGCAAATGGCTTGACTAAATAATCATCGGCACCAGCATCAAGACCTGCCACGCGATCACCGACTTCGTGTCGGGCGGTGAGCAATAAGATTGGTGTAGAGATTCCGCGATGACGAACTTCGCGACAGACAGTCAGCCCATCGGCAAATGGCATCATGACATCAAGAACTGCCGCATCTGGTTTTTGCTGGGTGAGCGCCTCAAGGGCGGCGGCTCCGTCATGAACTGCGATGACGTGGTAGTTCTCTAGTTCGAGGACGCGTTGAATGGCCTTGCGTACGGATGGATCGTCCTCGGCAACTAACACCCGAAAGGTGGATTGAGGTATTTCCATAGAAAGAAAGGTACCCACTGCAAGCCCTCTTGACTGACTCTTACCCATACTGGGCTTGATTCTTTTCTGGTTCTTACCTAAGTCAGGTCTACTTCTTACCTACAAGCCGCAAAGTATCTACAGCCCACAAACGTGGGTCCCCCAAAACGAAAGAGACACATCATGAAGAAACATTCTCAGTTCACAAGGATTGCAGTAGCCACTGGACTAGTGCTGAGCAGTAGTGCGGCAGTTCTTGGAGTCACAAGTTTTGCAAGTGCCAAAGGTGGTGCATCAGCGCGCATTGCGGTGACGTCATCAACTATCGCCGGACAAAATCCTATGCAGCGTAAAGAACACAGGCCAATGGGTGGCGCAGCAAAATCTGAGGCACTTGCCAAAGTTCTCAAACTCACTGCCGCCGAACTTCAGACACAAATCAAGTCTGGTAAGTCACTTGCCGACATCGCCAAGACACAAAATGTAGCGATCAGTGCAGTCACTGCAGTTCTCGTTGCAGACTTTAAAACACACCTTGATGCAGAAGTTGCAAGTGGCAAACACACTCAGGCCGAAGCAACAGCAAAGTTGGCTGATTTCACTGCACGAGTCACTGACATGGTGAACGGTGTTCGACCAACAGGTGGCCCAATGGGCGGCAAGCACGGTGGCAACCGTCAACACGGCCCACGCGGATTTGGTGGCGGCGCAAAATCTGAGGCACTTGCCAAAGTACTCAAGCTCACTGCAGCCGAACTTCAGACACAACTGAAATCTGGTAAGTCACTTGCCGATATCGCCAAGACACAAAATGTGGCGATCAGTGCAGTCACTGCAGTTCTCGTTGCAGACTTCAAGACACACCTTGATGCAGAAGTTGCAAGTGGCGAACACACTCAGGCAGAAGCAACAGCAAAGTTGGCTGATTTCACTGCACGAGTCACTGACATGGTGAACGGTGTTCGACCAACAGGTGGCCCAATGGGCGGCAAGCACGGTGGCAACCGTCAACACGGCCCACGCGGATTTGGTGGTCCTGGAAAATCAGGGTCACAAACTCCAAGCATGAGCGGAACCGTTGACGGCACTGCTACAAGCGCCTAAACAATCAAGCGGCTCATTACCTCAGCGGCATAGCATCGCAACCTAGATCCCCCCGACAGACGACCGGCGTCCCCATATTTGTGGGCGTCGGTCGACTTGCGTTTATGGCGCAGCAATGCTGTGGCGAACAATGATTGCCTTATCAAATCCGGTGATCATGAGTCGTTCTCGCAGTCGTGGCTCGGTACACACGACCACAACATCGCCACCGGCAGCACGCGCTTTGCCTGCAGCGCCCAGCAGCAGGCCAAGTGCAGCATCGTCAAACGACTGTGCACCGTCAAGATCAACAACAACGATTGAGCCAATCGAATCCGAGAGCAGTCGAGTGATGGAATCAGCAAATCTCGGCAAAGTCGCAACATCAATGTCACCGCTCACGGATAACACTTGCTGTGCGCTTACTGTGCTGCGCCGGAGTGACAAGTCCATAAGAGCAATGTAGTTCAGTTTTGAGCAAAAAGTTCTTGAGGTTCTTGCAACATCGACGAAGAACCTCGAATAGTGACGGTTGGTAGTAGATCTGAGAGCAGGATCAGGCTGACGCGGTGCTGCCAAGACACTGAGACAGTGACAAGACCATCGTCCACTGTGGTAGCGACGTCGGCCTTGGCGCCAAGTGTGCGGTGCACTAACTCGGCCGCACTCGCCCCTGGATCTGGCGCCGTGGAGGCTCCGCGAACTGCAATTCTTGACACCTCGAGTGCTCGAAAATGATCAGTCATGATGATCGCAATTTCAAGAAGTGCAAAACTCAGACACACCACAAGGGGCAAGAGTAAAGCAAACTCGACAGTCGCCTGACCACGCTCCTTCTGACGCGGTTGTCGTGACATCAAAATGCGTTAGTTGCTCGGTCAACGATGGTGTCAATGATGCTGTCAAAGAGTGAGCCGATTTTTCCGCCGCCGTCGCCCGATGTGGCCCACGTGATAACAAGGATCGCAATGACCGCTGCAACCAACAAGATAAGTGCGTACTCAGTAGTAGCTTGACCGCGTTGTGACAGTGATGTCCGCAGACGTGGGTGAAACATAGGTAAATGCATTAGTTGCCTTTCGTAGTAATGATGGTTATGGGTGGGGAATTAACGTGCAGTGATGACACGGCGCGACCCACGAGTGGAATAATGCTGAGCAAAATAAAAGAAGGCAAGGTACAAAACACCAACGGAAACGTCAATCGCACTGGTAATCGTCTGATTTCGGTATCAAGTCGTCGACTGCGCTGCGAACGTGCTTCGTCACTCAGACGCTCAACAACAGAGATGACGGGTAAACCGTCAAGTGCTGCACTGCGAAGAATATCGACAAGCGGAATCGCCTGTGCTCCAAAAATGACTGAGAGTTGTGGTAAAACATCGCCGAGGGGCTCACCCAAGTCCAGGCGGTGGGTAACAGCGTGAATATGTGTTGCGATGTCAGACGGCAGCAGTCTCTGGCTGATCGCAAGTGCTTCTGAGATGTCAAGACCTGCGCGAATAGTGACAACGATGATGTCAACGAGATCATGAAATGCTTGGTCTCGAGAAACGAGATGACGCTTCATATGATTGCCGCCGTTGTGTGATGAATCCAATGCCATCCGACATAGTTGAGAGTGATGCCGACCAGCAGGATAAAGAAAAGCCCCGGTGAAGAGAGAAAATAACTCACCCCAGTTCCAGAAAATGTGGACATAACAAGACTCGCGACAGGGAGAACCGTCAGAACCTGCGCGGACAAGCGCGCTTGTGATGTTGCGACGCGCAAGTCTTGGACGTATGCCCAGCGGTCGCGATGCGAACGAGATGCGCGCTCGAGTGCTGCCGGAACAAATGAGCCACCCACATGAGCAACACACAGCGCAGTCGCTGCCCTTGCGAGCGCAGGGTGAGCCCAGTCGCAGTGCTCGTGTAATGCTCGTGGAACATTTCCGTTGATGCGCGCTTGGTGAGCCACGCGTTGCCAGTGTCGTGAAATGGGAGCACACTGTTCGACGGCCGTACAAAAGGCCTCAACGTTGGAAGCACCTAAACGTATTCGCCGCGCAACATCGTCAAGAAACTGTGCGATGTCGGATTCATCGCAGAGAGTTGATGCCGCGGGTTGCCGTCTCAGTATTGCGGTGAGAGACCTGCGGTGAGAAGTGTCTTTTGTTGTTGGTGCTGCCGTAAGCAGATTGTTTGGCGCAAGTCGAGCCCGCATCCGCCGCCGGTCACACCACACAAAAAATGGGTATGTCGTGAGGAGCATCACCGACGCAAAGATTTCTAGGAACATCATCTGAAAGAAACTTTCATTTCTATCGCTCGCGAAACTGTTCGACTAATGCTCCGTTGTGCACAATAAACCGATGCTGATCATCATCTTTTGACAACTCAACAATGTCAGTGATATGTCGTGACCCCTTATTTGTTTTGCCGAGATGTATCACGACATCGATGGCGCTATAAATAAGGTGACGAACTGCCATGATGTCAATATTGGGGACGGCACGCAAGAACATTGTCTCGAGTCGCGTCATGGTATTTGTGACACCATTGCTGTGTAAGCTTGTCCATGATCCATCGTGCCCTGTGCTGAGTGCGGTCAACATGTCTACGACTTCGTCGCCTCGGACTTCTCCAACTATTAATCGGTCTGGTCGCAACCTAAGAGCAGTGCGAACCAAATGATCGAGGCCAATGGCGCCGACATGTTCAGAGTTTTCTGGACGAGCCTCAAGACGCACAACGTGTGGTTGTTGAATGCGCAATTCTGCCGTGTCTTCAATGGTGACAACTCTGTCGCGCGGATCAATGAGTGTGCCGAGCGACGCCATGAGCGAAGTTTTGCCCGATGATGTTGGGCCAGATACAACCACATTGAGCCGAGCGTCGACAATGTATTGAAGTACGTCTGCAATTCCGTCATCACAAAAGGCTGCGATTGGCAGAACCGCATCGCTGAATCGGCGAACGCACAACACTCCGCCGTCAACTGCAATTGGTGGAATCACTGCACATACTCGCGCCCCACTTGGGAGTCGAGTCTCTACTGTGGGCGAGATGTGGTCAATGCGTCTTCCGGCGCGGCGAAGAAGGCGCTCAACGATGACGTCGAATTGTCCGGGAGCAAGTGGCTCTGTAGCCCGGATTCCGTCGGCGTCTTCGACCCATACATGGCGACCACTCACGACCATGACTTCATGGATGGCTGGATCATCAACGTATCGTTGCAGTGCACCAAGACCTGTGATGTCGGCAAGAACTTCGTTAATTATTTGCTGACGTGATTCTGCAGTGCTCAGTGGAGAAATTCGTCGCATGACAGGTTCGGCATTTTGTTCGGGGTGTCCGTCTGCGGCGATCAACGCCTCGCGTAATTGTTCAACCAATGAACTGTGCATCAGCATTAGTCCAGTGGCAGATGACGTTGAAGTAACTGAGGCAATCGGCTAGCCAAAAGCCCGGCGTCGACTGCGCGGGAGATGGCTGATTCAAAAGGGATATTGGCCACGACAGGAAGAGACAAAACAGATGCGATGTCTTTGCTTGTTAATGCTCGGCCAGGTTCTTCTATCAGCACGATTCCGTCGGGCCGTTGACCGTTGATAGCTCGGCGCAACGACATATAACACGGACGTGTCACGAGGAGCGATCGTTGGGATCGTTCGTGCATCTCTGGAGGTAATGGGCGTGTGCCAGCGTCAATAACAACAGGCATTGGCAAAGAGAGAAGAACATCAGTGAGATCGCTCCAGCGTGGATTGCCATTGACGTGGTCACAACCCTGGTGAATAACAACGAGTCCATTGTCAGCGGATGACCCAAGGAGGAGCAACGATTCACCGTCTGCGGTGCTGTCTTGGTCGAGCCACTCGTTCATGCCTGGCCCTGATGGTTCGGCCATGCCAAGTGCGGCAGGAGCATCACCACATAGATCTATCAACACTGCGCCCCCACTGCCGCGCGCCAAAGCGAGCGCAGTAGCCGCTGCTGTGACCGTGGTACCACTCCCACCTTTGTTCGAATAAAAAAGATGCATCACGTGTTTCCTCTCGTCTCCTGAAAGACGAAATGTGTGCCGTGCTGAAGAAGTGAGGAAACCTAAAGCGTGATCTCGTTGCGTAGAGTCAGTCCCTTTGCATGACGTGCCACATTGTCAATAAAAATCAACGCAGCACGATGATGGGACTGGGGAGTCGTTGCTGAGTTGTGTGGTGTGATAATCACATTCGGCATGTCCCACAGGGCGCTTTGCGTGGGAAGTGGCTCAACTTCAAAGACATCAAGACCTGCACCACCGAGATGCCCTGTTTGTAATGCCGAGACAAGTGCTTGCTCGTCAACCAACTCTCCTCGCCCAACATTAATGAAGCACGCGCCAGGTTTCATTTTTGCAATCATTTCTGCATTAATAATGTGGCGAGTTTCTGCATTGAGCGGCAGTGCTATCACTATCCAATCGGCATCATGCAAGACAACGTGCAATTCGGTCAGCGAATATGTCGGGCATGGTTCGTCGCCATGCGGAGTGCGCCGGCACGCAATGACATTCATATCGAGGGCATGAGACAACCGCACTACTTCTTGACCAATTGCCCCTAATCCGATGACAGCAATTGTGGTTCCGGAAAGTTCTTGAAAACTTCGTTGTTGCCATTCATGACGCTCTTGTGCTCGTTGCCATTCAGGCAAATTACGACTGAGTGCGAGCATGTACATGACAACGGTCTGAGCAATTGATGATGACGACGCGCCTGCAGAGTTTGTGATGCGGACTCCACGCTCTAGCATTGTGTGAAAAACGGGGCTGTCAACTCCAGCCGAAAAAGTATGCAACCACTCTAAGTTTTTTGCTTTCAAAATAGCGATCATCATTTCTCGAGTGCGTGTTGGCCACACATCTCCAGAAAAAAATGACGTCGTTATTCGGTCAAGAGTCTGTTCAGCAAGCGGTTCGGCTGAGGTGAGTAAAACGGGCTCAATTGTGGGATCGGCGTGCAACAGATCTGCCCCATAGCGATGCCACACTGTGTCGCTGACAAACATCACATGCGGTTCTGCGTCGTACACCATGGCTTTATGTTACGAACTAACTATTTAAAATTTTCTGCCGTCAGGTAGAAAATTTTTGAGCAATTGGGCCTCAAAGTGCCCTTACATCTCTCGCGGATCCCG